>PKCN01000147.1 GCA_002862205.1 Planctomycetaceae bacterium
GTCGAATCGTTCAATGGCACGCTTCGCGATGAGCTACTCAACCGTGAAATCTTCCTGAGCTTCGAGGAAGCTTGCTGGGTGATTGATCGCTGGCGACTCGACTACAACCATCACCGCATCCACAGTTCATTGGATTATCAAACCCCTGCCGCATACGCGGCCGGCTGTGTTCTTCCGGCTTCGGCTACGCCTCAGCCTCCAGAACACAGCCGCATTACCAACCCCAATGCTCTCACTCAACCTGGTGCAAAGACTGGGGCGTAATCACTCAACCCGAGAGAATCTCCGCTTCAATCACACACCTGGTGAAAAGAGTGGGGAGGACTCACAACTCATTCAAATGTTGACGGAGGAATCGGCGAGTCACCTCCTACCGCCATGGACCTGCTATTTTCCTCAGCGATCGCATCACGCGTATTCTTTTGGACGGTAACCGCAGTGAATATGCAGAGCAGATAGGCGATCCCATAAAATCCTTTCTCACTGAGTGCTAGCGTGTTCGCATTGTAAAGGCCAATGACGAGCAGGCCGATTGCAGTGGCAATCGCTGCCCAACTTAAGCCCAAGTAGATCTGGGAAACTTGAATCCCCTCAGCGCGATCTCGCACGCACTTTTGGATCGAGATAGCCGAATACATACCGAATGCAAGGATTGTAAAATAAAAGCCTTTCTCATTCATGTGCATTTCGGCATTCCACAGACCCACGAGGTAGCCTGCCGTACCAACAGCCATGGCGGCCATGGATGCGATTGCAAATGCTTTGCTGCTAGGTAGATTCGTCACGGTGTTCATTGGTCCGTCCATTGGTTCGCCCTTCGGCTAGTTGGTCGCAAACGTATTTGTGATCCGTCTGAAGAGCCCCATTACGCTATTCTCTTCGTTCCTTTCCTGCCTTTCCGCGGCGAAAATTCTTTATAGGCAGCTTCCCCTGGACCTTCCCCGTGCAAGCAAGCCTAATGGTGCGCGTAGACGTTGTTTTGGAATGGACCGACTCTAGGAACACCCTACATCGAACCTGGTAACCATGGACCGCACGGTTTTGTTGAAACCTTCAGCAGCGGTGTCCGATTGACCCGCATTCACTATCACTAAATGAGCGAAAACGCCAGATGATGATAGGCATCTTTGTGATAATGCCCATCATCATCTGGCGTTTCTCTTCCTCATGTATTTGTGGCAGTCCAGATAAGGTAGGATCTGAATCCAGAAAACCAGCCTCAAAATCTCAGTTGAGTTACCAATTGAGTTACTTTTGGATTAGCAGTCAGAAAGCACCGCGAATAACGAGGAAAAATCAAAACGGTTCGAGTCCCTCATCGCCCACTCTCGCAGATTGCAATTGTGCGAACTCACCAGCAGGCCCGCGAAAATCACTAGATCTTCGTTGGGCCTTTTGCGTTGGTGGACCCTCAGTTCGTGTCATTTCAGACGCCTTCTGCCCCACCTCGTGCCCCACCCGAAATCGCTTGGCAGCAGAAAAGTGTTGGTTGGTCACCTGCAGGTAATGTTTGGCCGCTACAAGTTGACCGTTGCCCATCCACGCGGTGACCGCGTGGAGTCAAAAAACTCGAACGAGCACCTTGGCCGTTGATTTCCAAGGTTGGGTCGGCCACTGAGCCTCGATTTTGAGTCGAGATCTAGGCTGCCTTAATCGTTGGCGGCGAAAAATCGGTTCAAAACGGTCGCACTGCGCAGCAGTAACCCAGCTGATTAGTCCGACACCGGTGTGGGAACGAAAAAGAAAACCGGCCGAGCTAGGCCACTCGCCGATACGATCGAAGTAAACGGCCAAGATGCTCAGTCGCTTCGATCTCAGCATCCATGTCAGGCGGTCTCACCATCGGGACGACCAAGTCGTTTTCCAAACCCTGATGATTCCGTTCTGTGTGATAGTGAGTGACGTAGCTTCTGACGGCTCTTCGTGTCGCGGTATCACCGAAATGAATCAATTTGTAGAGGCATTCGGATTTCAATGATCCAAAAAATCTTTCCAGGTGTGCATTTAAATTGGGGCTTCGCGGAGGTAATCGCACTGGCTTCACGCCTTCGCGTCGCAGACATACACGGAACGACTTGCTGAAAGTCGCATCGCGATCCATGATCAAGCACTTCTTGCTTTCGAGAAAACCGTCTTCGCTGTTGGTCAGCTCACGGGCAACTGTTTTGATCCACTCTTCATTCGGATTGGTTGTGCAACCGGCGAAATCGACGCGACGAGTTTGCAGCTCCATCACAAACAGCAGGTAGAACGTTGTCAGGCCACTCGTTGTCCAGACTTCCACGGTCGTGAAGTCGATCGAAGCCATCACATCTATATGCGCCTTCAGCAATGTTTCCCATGACCCTGTGCGTTGGCGCATCGGTGCAGGCTCAATGCCGTGGGCTTTGAGGATATTGACAATGGTGGTATCGGTGATGTGGTAGCCGACGTTCGATAAAGTACCGCTGATACGGTCCTAGCCCCACGTCGGGTTCTCTTTGGCGAACTGCACGGTCAAATCAACAATCATTTGGCGGGTTCTTGGCCGACCTGGTTTCTGCTCTTTGCGATCTGAGTAATCGCACTTACTGGCGACCAATTGTCGATGCCATCGCAGGATCGTGTCGGGCGTGAACAGGGTGCCGTCCTCGGAGAGTTGTTTGCGTCCCAATATTTTGCCTTTGACGGCTAGGCGGCGCTGGTCATCGGTCAGCAGAAATCGCCTTTTACCGAGCTGCTCTATCAGGACAGCACATTGGGTTTCGAGATAGTCGATCCGTGGTTGCTGCTGTTGGTTGCTCCAATTGGCAATGATCAACAGAAACAACCGCCATGGCTGTAGAACCAAGTTCATTGGCGTCTCGAGATTCGTGCAAACCTGAGACGATCGCTGGTGTTCACCGACGCGTGAACCGCTGCCGGCGAGGCCTTGGTGTTTCTGGCCCTAAATGAGTTCCAGTGCTAGCGACTGTGCTGATAATGTGGCCCCGATTGGTTCTCAAGCTCGGCTGAGATGCGTGACCTGCAAGCCGAGTAAACCTGGTTCTCAGCGGTGTTCCGACGTCAGCTGACGTTTTCTGAACCCACGGGCGCGAGAACTCTCGTTGAAAACTCCAGAATGTCGTGACGAACAGCACCGAAGTCGAGCAGGCCTCAGAGCTTGTTTGACAGAACATCCTGCAGAATCTGCTTGTGCAGACTCAGATCGGCAACCAACGAATTTAAACGCTTGCTCTCCTCTTCAAGTTGCTTCAAACGCCGGAACTCTTCGGTGCAAAGCCCTGCGAACTTTTTCGTCCAGCAGTAAAAGGTTTGCTGACTGATGCCAAGCTTGCGGCAGACCTCTTCGATCGGCGTTCCGGACTCTGCTTCCTTCAGTGCGAAATCGATCGGTCAATCGGTGAATTTAGACTTCTTCACCGGCGTTGTCTCCAAGGAAATGCCGCCCCGAGTTTAGTCCGAATTTCTCAAGTGGTATGAATCAGGTTTTTGGGCGCAGATCAGTTTGGCAAGATTTGTAAAGCCGCTAACCTTTTTTGCAGTAATAGACAGCATCCAAAGCACAAGGTTCTTGGGGAATCCCACACACTAAACTTTTCTACAAGCAATGTCCTCTGAGGGTAATTCTGAGTATCCAAGTAGCGTGCCGCCGATCATGATGACGAGACTATTTTGACTTGGAACGACTTCCTGCCAGGAATTTCGTCATGGCAGTCGGCAACGGTGATTCGAAGGTCATGACTTCGCCTGAATTCGGATGCTGAAAACAGAGAGACTTCGCATGCAACGCGATTCGAGCGCGAATCCATCGCGGGTGCTTTGCCTGCTTCGTCCTGTAGCGTGGGTCAGCGAGAACGGGATACCCGGCGTCCGCAAAATGGATGCGAATCTGATTGCGCTTGCCAGTCTCCAAAGTAACTTCGACGAGGGTAGTGTCGGTCATTCGCTGTAGCACACGATAGTGCGTGATCGCCAATTCAGTCTCACTTGATGGCGGTGCAACGTACCGATCAAGGTTCTTGCCGGTCGCCAAATGTGACCGAAACGTCCCCTCATCGTTCGCCATCACCCCGGACACAATCGCCGTGTAGACACGTTTCGGCTTTCGATGTCTGAATTGTTCGATCAACTGATTAGCGACTTGCTCCTGCTTGCCAAAAACAAGTAGTCCGCTCACAGATCGGTCCAACCGATGGACAACCCAAGCTTCTCGATTACCACGCGAATGACTCAGATAAAGCGACACACGGTCCACGAGCGTATTGAGCTCGTTGTGGTCCGTTGGAACTGTCAACGTACCAGCGGACTTGTCGGTGACAATCAAATAATTGTCTTCGAACACGACGCTGAATGTACGATCATCCCAGTGTTTCTTTTTCTCTTTGTAACGCTGATGCGAATCGAAACAGATCGAAACAACATCGCCGACAACAACAGTTCGAGCGATGCTTGGACAGATCACTCCGTTGATCGAGACGCAGCCATGACCGACCATGCCGCGGACTTGGCTTCGCGAGGATTCGGTTAACTGCCGAGCAACAAGGTCGACACGACCCGCGTTGTCCGCGTCGACCGTCGTCGAAAGTGACGTCATGGCCATCGTTGAAAACACCTAAATTGAGATAGCAAAGATGCCCGCGCCCTACGCGTCGACAATTGAATTGTTGGGCTTTGGTTCACGATGTCGTATCGATCCAGATTTTGCAACCCACCCTACCTGCAAAACCACCCGACCTGAGCATTTATGCGGCTTAAGACATTTTTCTTGGAATAAGACGCGGAACTGCGTGCCTCGACCTTCGGTCCGATCGAGTCGCTGCCTAGCTCATCGGTGCTTCACTCGTTCTGTACCTGCCCGTTCCGCAAAAGCCTCGCGGACATCTGCCATTGACCTCCCCTTAAGGAATTGCACCACTGTGAGCGAGAGAATCTTGATCGGGAATTGCCCGGAAAGGACTTTCACAACACCTCAGAAACGTCACACAGTGGATCAGATTGTTGCCAAGCTACGTAAAGCGGATGTGGAAATCGGCAAAGCCAAGACACATTCCAGTGCTGCGAGTGTGGCGGCGGGTTTGATGTGGATTGGGGTGAGGGTTTGGACCGCGTATTAGAGAGTGACCGCCCAGGATCGGGTTGTGTTGGTTGAATCCACCGATCGAACGAGTTCTATGATTTTCAGCTGGATCTGTTCCGGCAGGTGCGGCCAGCATTCGCTGAGTTCTATTAAGATCGCGTCGGGATGCATTGCCCCACCTCGTGCCCCACCGATCTCGGAAATTCGCTTTTCCTGCGGAATTTCCAGAGGTTCTTCGAGTCCCTCATCGCCCACTTTGAAGAGTTACCGATTCCCTCGGATTTCTGGTCTCTTACGTCGCGAACCAAGAGAACTTTGAGCTGTTTGCTCAAAGTCCTTTTTCCGTTCGATCGTGTGGGTTCGTGTTCAATATCTGCAGACAGCCTCCATTGGCTCGCAACTCTCGCTGTTGACCATTGGTGCGGCACGAAAAAAAGACTCACTGGTCACTGCCAGAGAGTCCTTTTCAGTGCAAACGGGTGTTGCAACCTAGCCAAGTCAGAAGCATTGCAATGCACGTCAAGCCATGATATTGCGAGGGCAATCTCCCGAATCACAATTTTTGAAAGTTGCTTCATTCATCAGATTCTGCACAGCCCTGTCGTATTCATCTTGGATACGTCGAACTACTCATCATCGGCTCCATCGCTATCGCCTTCTTCCTCCGACTCAGACATCAGCCGGTCATACTCAGCGATTTCCGCAGCATCTGCATCATCAGTGATCACCGACGGTTCGCCAGAACCGCCACAACCGACGAATGAACAACACAATCCCAAACAAGCCACTGCGCTGAACACATACTTCACAAACAAATTCATTTCGATTCCTCTCTCTCAAATCTCTCAAAGACAATGTCTAAATCGCGACGTTGTGTCGCCACGTTTCTAACCGAGCGTTCATGGCCAGTTACACACCATGAACGCTTCGCAGACACGAACCAGAAACTTACTGATTAAGCTGCTCTTCAACGGTCTCACTGGCGGCACGTGTTCCCAGTGCACCCCAAAGTCCGTAAGGACTTGGCATTCCCGGCATATTCTTGTTCACATTGGTACCGTTGTGCCAAACCATTGGGTTACGCGAGTCGCCAGCCTCAATGGAATCGGTAATGAATACCACAGCTCCATCGCCCATGAGCACATGCGCGCCCCCTTGATGGTTACTCGACATCGTCGCGGTCGTTGAGGAAGTTGGACTGTTCGCACACAATTCTCGGTTCGGCGGAAGAATCGTGTATACCGTTGTGAAATTCGGCAAGTAATCCGCCCAGCGGAAGCCACGCCCATTAATCGAACTGAAAGTGGGAGTTGTCGGCGCCCAAAACCGTGGTCGGGTTGGATCAATCAGGGTGCCATCGTCGACGCAAAGCGAGGGATTATCTCGTAACGTATTGGCGGTACCATTCGGACCATCCCAACCCATTGTACGAATGTCTCTCTGCCCCAGGTCCGTTGCAATTTCACCCGCAGCAATCGTGTTTGAAAGGCCGTCAAGACAATCTCGGAATTTTGTTTCGTCCTGAGGCTTGAAAAATCCACGATTTTTCGCGTTGGCTCGACGCGCAAATCCATTATTTTCTGGATAAGGTAAAGATGGTGCATTGCGTCTCACCCAAAGTGTTCCATCACGGCCACGGTATGCTGAATCGCCCAAGCAAGCAGCATAGTTCGAGCGGCCCAGTGCGGGCAGTCCCACGCCAGGATCACTGGGACACCGGTACGTCGGGACCTCTGTTGCCCAAGGTCGGTACTGTCTCCTGTTCGGAGTTGGCCCCATGGCTGGGTACTGGTTCGTTCCGTCATTGTAAGGATTTGAGATCACCTCCCAAAGCGCTTGCTGTTCTACGAATGGTGTAATCGCCACCAAGAAACTAAGCCGGTGATTATTACCGGTGTTGGAGGATGACCAAATATTCGTCTGAATGGTTGGGTGAGTGCCACCACCATGCAATGGGAGCTGCTTGTACGCAGAATGATAGTTGTGTATGGCCAACCCAATCTGCTTGAAATTATTGCTGCAACTCATGCGACGGGCAGCCTCGCGGGCAGCCTGAACCGCAGGCAGAAGCAAGCCAACAAGCACGCCAATGATGGCAATGACCACGAGCAATTCCACCAGCGTAAATCCTTTCGCCTTGGATTTTCTCACTGTGATAATTTCTTTAATCATGTTTCACTTTTAAAAAAACGTTAGGAAAGATTTTAATATTCGCAGCACTAGCGGCAGCGATGGAACCTAAAATGCAGTTCTTGGGGTACCGAGGCAACCCGAATGCTAGAGATCCTAAACCAACCGTGTTAGCAGAACCAACATTCACCACAATCTGTTACAGACCGTTACATACCAGTCCGATGCACTGACCATCAGGAACCGGCCGTTTCCGTACTTTGAACCTGAGCCATCAAGAAATTTCAAATCACAGACGCGAAGCCTCGTGCACCAACAGCAGCCAATCCACTTGACTGTATCCGCGTTCAATCCCTGATCACTTGCGACTGCGAATTCAGATCTGTTTCACTCTGATCCCGGAAACCTATTTACGAAACGAAGTTTCCAGGACCGAGACCTTCTCACGATCATTGCCTGCCTTCCCCCCACCCCAATGAGCGCGCCATTCCTGCCATCGCTCAGGGTCGCATTGGAAAGACAGCAGTGGCGTCAATGACCAAGACCAGTCATGCAAACCACAGCGTTGGGTGCAATGAAGGAGACTGCTTCTTTTTCTGGCAAACGCTCCAGACCTGCGTCAAAGCCCGAAAAACTTGAGACGTTCGAGAGGAAACCGAAAGGGATTCATCACGAAATTGTTGGGGGTTCTAGCCCTTCATCGCCCACGAGAGGCAGCCGGCGGGCCGAATTGCTTTTTTCTTTACCCATTTAACTTGTGTTCCGCTATCCCCACGCTATCCCCACGCTATCCCCACGCTATCCCCACGCTATCCCCACGCTATCCCCACGCTATCCCCACGCTGTGCTTAGCGTGGTCAATCCTGATTCACGATCAGTTTGCTTGGGTTAGGTCAACACAGCCGATCATCACCACAGCCGATCATCGGAGTTCAGCGATCCTTCAGCCTCCGACCAGGCAGCTTGTGAGCCTTGACACAGTAAATCCATGCAAATCCCTGCCACGCCTGATACCACGATAGAATACAGAACCGATGTGATCCATCAGGCGGTTACAATGACGCTCGATTGAAACGTCACGCCTTGTCGACTGGCTCAGCGGGGAGTGCCGTGGTCAGTGCAAAAGCTGACTTTCAAAACTTGGGAAATTGAGATCTTCAAGCAGCTAGAATGAGCAACCAAACCCTCACAGAATCGATCGCTCAGCTGGAATCAATCACGACCAGAAATTTAACACTGGACCAGACTGAGGTGTTACTGAAACGAACGCGAGCCGCAATGAGCGACTTGGCAGAAAAAGTTGACAGCCGATACCGGATACTTGCTGAGGACTTTGAAAATGCTGATCCATTCGCGATTGGTCAGGCGCGACGATTGACGTCACGCTTTCAAACCCAGGCGGACTACCTGACGAATCTGGAAGAAGGCCTTCAGACACACTTTCACCAGAAGCAGATCGAAAATCGCATGGCGGAGCGGCTTGGTGGCCCGCGGAACCTCAGAATTCTTGAGTATGGCATTCTGTTTCTGATCGTGGCCTTACTGGGTTTGTTGATTTATGACATGACAGCCGGAGCAGACAACCTCCGTCCATGGTGGCTCACCTCCAAGAGCATCTTTTTCATCGATGCATTTTGCTGCGTGATTTTCATGAGCGAGTTTGTACTCCGCCTGACCTGCGCCGAATCAAAGCGATTTGTCTGGAAGCACCACTGGGTGGACTTCGCGACCTCGATCCCTATCCCCGGAGAAGCCCAACTTTCCCGCTTTGGCAGGCTTGGCAGACTGGCAAGATTCGCAAGGGTTCTGAGATTACTCCGCTTTGCACGCCTGTTTTTCTTTTTATGGCGAGGCATGGACAAGCTCCAGGATGTGATGGATGTCAGGATGATGAAAAAGACGATCCGTTGGTCCGTGATGGCGACGCTTGCCGGAGCATTCTTTATCTATCAGCTTGAAGGCAATGGAGCCGAAGACAACCTGATGGCCAATCCAGTGTCGACATTTGGCAAAGCCATCTGGTGGAGCTTCACGACAGTGCTCACCGGTGGTTTTGGCGATATCCACAACCCCAGTTCTGCATCAGGTCAGGTTTTGACAGGGCTATTGGTTGTCGTGGGCATGGTGCTTGTCGGAGTTTTCACGGCAACACTGACCACCATCTTTGTTGGCCAGCAGAATGAAACAGAAAACGAGAACATTGACTCGATCCTCACTCGGCTCGACGAATTCGCCGCGTTGAATGAAGGATCATCCGACAGCGATTCCGGCAGCCCCTAACCAGGCTTGAAACCCCCTCGATGCCAACTTACCAGCTCTGATAAAAAAGATGCCCTCTGATCAAACCAAACCTGCACTTCTGATTGGAATCGCAGGTGGCAGCGCGGGCGGCAAGACGAGCCTCGCCCGAGAACTGACAACCGCAGCTGGAAACAAGGTGGCCATCCTGCAACTGGACCGCTTCTATCACTCTCTGCAGGACGTTGAAAACAGTCACCTCACAAACTTTGACGAACCGGCAGCCTTGGACTTTGAGTTACTGGAAACGGTTCTCGAACAATTACGTCTGAACGGGACCGCATCCGTTCCCAAGTATGACTTTGCCACACACACCCGAATTGGTTATGAACGTCTTGATGCTGCCCCTGTGGTCATTGTCGAAGGCATCCTGACTTTGTGGCACGCTGGCGTGCGTGATCTGCTCGATTTCAAAATTTACGTCGATGCACCAGAAAAACTGCGTTTTCAAAGACGATTGAAACGCGACATCAGCGAGCGAGGTCGCGACGCCAATTCCGTTAAACGGCAATGGAACGACACGGTCCGACCGATGCACGACAAGTACGTTGAACCATCCCGACAACACGCCGACCAACTTATCGATGGCACAGGCAATCTGAATAACACAGCAAAAGAATTACTGGAGACCTGGTTCAAACTAGTGGAACCCAAAATCAGCTGACATGCGTCAGCGTTTACAGCGTCCCCGACCGGACGACTACACTTGCAAAACGCGACCAGACAAACTCTGCGTCTGTGGGCCGCTAGGCGAGCAGTTCATTGACAACTCGTGCCGGCTCAACTCCTGTGAGTCCAAGATCAAGCCCTTTGAAGCGGTACTTGAATTGACGATGATCGATGCCCATCAAATGCAGAATGGTGGCGTGCAGATCCCGCACGTGGACCACGTCAGTTGCAACGTGATACCCAAACTCATCTGTTTCACCATAAGTCAAACCCGGCTTTGCTCCTCCGCCTGCCATCCACATGGTAAATCCATGAGGATGATGGTCGCGTCCGTACGTTTTCCCGGAAACCTGCGCCACAGGGGTTCGACCAAACTCACCACCCCAAATGACCAGCGTGTCATCAAGCAAACCACGTTGCCGCAGATCCTTCAGCAGTGCTGAAATGGGACGATCCGCAGCAACACACTGACGTTTGTGCTGATGCTCAATATGAGTGTGTGAATCCCAGCCTCGATCGTAGAGCTGCACAAATCGAACCCCACGTTCAACCAGTCGACGGGCAAGCAGGCAGTTGTTCGCAAATGAGGGCTTGCCTGCTTCAGCACCATAATCGGCAAGCGTCTGCCCAGACTCCTGCGACAGGTCCGTCAATTCTGGCACACTGGACTGCATCCGGAATGCCATTTCGTAAGACGCAACGCGAGAGAGGATTTCCGGGTCATTGACCTGCTGGTGTTGCTTCTCATTCATCCACCGAATCAAGTCCAGCTGTTCACGACGCCGCCCGGCAGTGATCCCTTCCGGATTTGACAGATGCAGAACCGGTGTGGATCCAGTCAACAAGGGTACACCCTGATGCCGGGAATCCAGAAACCCATTTCCCCAAAAACTCTGCAAGAGAGGCTGAGCCATCTTCAAGGGACCCGACGTCAGCACGATGTAATTTGGCAGGTTTGCATTCTCTGAGCCCAATCCATAGGAAAGCCATGCTCCCAAAGTTGGCCTGCCAAAAAGCACGGAACCGCAGTTCATCATGTTGACGCCAGGATCATGAACATTGGTAGTCGTCTGCATGGATCGAATGACGGTCAACTCATCTGCCACGCTCGCGAGATTTGGCAACAACTCCGAGACCACCGTTCCCGACTCACCGTGCCGGGCGAAACGATAGGGCGAACCTTTGATGGCAGGCATTCCCCGAATCAACGCGAACTGCTGATGATCCTTCAGCAACTCCGCTGGAATTTTTTCACCGTCCATGGTGTTGAGCATCGGCTTGGGATCAAACAGATCAAGATGAGAAGGCCCTCCGGCCATGAACAGAAAGATCACACGCTTGGCACGAGCTGGCCGATGCAACTCAGATAGACTGCCAGAACCGGGATCCCGCGCAGCCGAAACGTTCGGCAACATGCTTCCTAACGCGATTGATCCAAACGCCAAGGCCGCATCGTTCAAAAATATGCGTCTGCGCAACGGCGTCACCGAAAGTTTTTCATGCTTATTCATGGTCGTGTTACCGCCTCATCACAATTGAGCAATGCGCTGCAAACAAGCGTCCATGCTGCGAGCTGCGCAGGATTGCCATTGGCGTCACCTGCAGTGACCGCTCTGGCGGCTGGCAAGTCACTTGCAAACACATTCTGCTGGCTCGAAACATACGCACCGAAGCGTTGCAATTCCTGCTGGTCAGGTGCACGAGCCAACAACCAGTGAAATGCCACTGCAATACGCTTTTCATCATCACCCTCAACTTGCTCCATGAGTCGGCTGGCGAAACCCCGCGCGGCCGCCACAAAAATGGGATCATTCAAGAGCACAAGTGCTTGTGTGGGAATATTGGAAATTTCACGTTTGACCACACAATTTTCACGAGCGGGAGCGTCAAGCAACTCAAGTGTTGGATGCAAAGCCATGCGACGCCAATAGCTATAGATCGATTTGCGATAACGATCATGCCCCATGCTGTTCGTCCACTTGCCGGGAAGCACTCTTTCTTTCCAGTACCCGTCTGGCTGCACAGGAAAAACGGGTGGTCCGCCCACCGTCCTTGACAACAAGCCACTCACCGCCAAGGCCTGATCCCGAATCTGCTCAGCTGGCAAACGCACCCGCGGCATGTGAGTGAGCAACAGGTTATCGGGGTCTTCCTTGCTGGCCTTCACGGGAACTCGGGCAGACTGCCGGTAAGTGTTCGAAGTCACAATCAATCGATTAAGGTGCTTCATGTCCCAACCGCTGCTCACAAACTCCGTTGCCAACCAGTCGAGCAATTGGGGATGCGTTGGCACGCTGCCCTGCACTCCAAAGTCATCCGGAGTTCGGACAAGACCGTGCCCGAAATAGGACTGCCAAAAGCGATTGACGACGACACGAGCAACAATCGGATTCCGACGACTCACCAACCAACGGGCAAACTCAAGACGGTTCCGTGGCTGGTAGCTGTCGGCGACATCGAAAGCCGAGGGTACCGCCGGTCGAACCTGTTCACCATGGTCGAGAAAATTACCACGAATGTGCACAAATGTCATGCGAGGCTCACTCAACTCCTGCATCACTGGAACCGCTTTGACCACGAAGGGTGATTCTTTCGCTGAGGACTGCTGTTTGGCCAGAGCCAAGCGCAGCGCCGCAATTTTCTTCCCTGCAGATCCGGCGGAAATCTGGTTGCCCAAAATCTGATCACTCAATTGAACCTCATTGAGTTTTCCCGTGAATTCAAAGGCGGGCTCGTTCACGTCCCCGTTGTAACCATATCCAATGGCAAGGGGCCGGTCGGACTCACTGATCGAGTTCGGCACCGCCCCGGTCACATTCGCGGAAAGGTCCTCAATTCCATCTATGAAAAGTCGAACAGATTCTCCGGCGACGAACTCAACCGCGACCTGATGTTCTTTCCCATCATTGACCGGAAAACTGCTGTAGACGGTGACTCCGCGAAACACATCCGGACTGGATGACGCCCAGAAAAACAGGTGTCCTGGCAAGCTGGTGGCATCTCCTTCACCGCCAATGCCAAACACATAACCGCGTTGCTTTGCTCGCCAGTCATACTTTGAAACAATATCGGCAACCGCTTCCACTGTCTGAATCTTCGCGACGATCGTGAGATCCTTTTTCAGTGAAAACTGCTGCGGATCCTCGTGGACGGTCGGGGAATTCCAAACGCCCAACACCTGACTTGCCTGCAACCCTACTGGCGGCAGCAATTGTTTCCTCGCGTTTTCAATTTGCTGCAACAGTCGGTCACGTTCCACGGTCCCAGAATCAAGAGTTTCTGCTTGTGGCAAACGATACTCCATCGTCGGCCCACCCTGCTTGAAGCCTGTTCCGCTGTGTGCAATGTTGTTGAAAATAGCCAGCATCGAATAGTAGTCGCGTTGGCTGATGGGATCGAATTTGTGATCATGGCACTCAGCACAATCAAGCGTCATTCCCAACCAGACTCGCCCGATTGTATTGACACGATCGATCACGCCCTTGATGCGATATTCTTCAACGGGATAGGTCATTCCTCTGGCTTGAGGTGCATTGCGGTGAAAACCTGTCGCCAGACGCTGATCATCCGTCGCACCAGGCAACATGTCCCCGGCCAATTGTTCGATACTGAACTGATCAAACGGCATGTTTTGATCGATGGCGCGAATAACCCAATCTCGCCAAGGCCATGCAATCCGCATTTGGTCATCAGCAAACCCGCGAGTATCAGCGTATCTGGCCAGATCCAGCCAATCTTGCGCCCGTCGTTCCGCATACGCGGTCGTTGTCATCAGACGGTCAACAACGCGATCGTAGGCGTCCTCACTCGCATCCTTCTGAAAGGCGGCAAGCTCCTGTGGCGTCGCAGGCAACCCTGTCAGATCTAGCGTGACTCGTCGGATCAGTGTGTTTCGATCCGCTGGCGCAGCGGGCTTGAATCCCGCCAGCGTCATGCGTGAAACGACAAAAGCGTCAATGGGATTATCGGACCAGGCAGCAAGGTCGACCGCTGGCAACGGGACACGTATGGGCGGCACCAAAGACCAATGTTTTTCGTACCTGGCTCCTTGGGCAACCCAGCGTTTCAGAATCCGCTTTTCCGCCACCGACAGTGATTTATTCTGAGAGGGGGGCGGCATGATTTCGTCAGGATCATCACTATCGATCCGACGAATGAACTCGCTCAAATCCGGTTGCCCGGGAACAATCACACCACCGTCTTCATTTGTCCCCAAGGCTGAATCCCGCTGATCCAGCCTCAACCCGGATTCCCGTGAGTGCTCGTCCGGCCCATGACAGGCGTAACAACGATCCCCCAGAATCGGTAAGACATCCCGATTGAATTGGAGTTTGTCAACGTGCTCATCAGCACAACAACAAGCCGCCATGGCAAGCAGCAGTGCTGCACCGAGAACCGATCGTGGAATTCGAAAATCAATAACAAACACCCGCGATCCGCCCGAACGAGACATGCCACCTTTCGATCATTATACGCAGGGAATCGGCTTGAGCCCTCAGCCTCCGGTCACCATTTCGTCCACAATTTCCTTCATTTTATGCTCAGGAATGTGGCTCAACCCCCAATCCCTGATCCAGTTGCGAAACCGTGATCGGCTAGTCGACATATCGAGTCCATGCCGCGATTCCTTGATCACCGCATCTGCCACTGGTTTCCGCTGCTTTTGGAACTCCGTCAACAGCATCTCGACATCGGTTTGCTGATCCAACATTTCAGCCAACGCAAATGCATCAGCGATCGCTGCACAAGCGCCCATGCCGGCATAGGGACTGGTGGCATGGGCTGCATCACCCATCAACAGCAGCCTACCTTGATACCAGGGATCCAACGCCAACAGATCCCCCGCCTTGGTTGAGACCATCTGCAGTTCCGTGGTCATCTCCATGCACTGCTGGATCACCTCGGGTATGTGCACCATGCCCTTCTTAATCTGTTCCATTTTTGAAACCGAATCATCAGGCAATCGATGATTGAAGCCAACGTACCAGCGTGCTTCACCATTTCCGATGTCAGCGACACCCGCCTTGCACCCAGGTTGCCAAAAATCCATGTGTCGATTTTTCTGCAATGACGGAGGATGTTGGTCCATCACAGCGATCCACCCACCTGCATCGAGCATCTTCAATTCTGCATCGGGATGAATGGCTGCCCTGACAACACTGTGTGCACCATCACACCCAACCACGACATCACCTTCGTCGGATGATCCATCTTCAAAGAATGCGACCGCCGAGTCTTTGCTGTTTTCAACCGACACACATTTGTGGCCAAATTCCAGATCATCACCGACCATATCCGACATGCACTCGATCAATCGACGCCGATTGATTTCGAAGCTGTCAGCACCATGCGACCGCGAAATTTTTCCAATCGGCATTTCACTGATTTTCTGTCCGCTCCGACCGTGCACTTCAAAGACTTCAAGCGGTGTTCCAACCAGGTGCACCGGAACATCAAGTTTCTGCAGTAACGCAATGGCATAACTCCAAATCAGGAATCCTGTCTGGTGATGCTGTTGGTGGTCGTACTTCTCGTGAACCGTTACCGCAATGCCGCGCTGCTTCAACGCCAAGGCCAGCGTCAAGCCACCTATCCCGCCACCAATGATTACGACCTTGTTCACAACCCTTCTCCATCGAAAACGAAATGGCGCCCACTGTCAGGCAAGGCCTGACATGAATTCACACCTGACATCAAGCCATCATTTTACACTGAATCGACTTACCTGCATTTTGGAACCAGACCACCGCATTACTCAAACCCTCAGTATCAGAGTCTGCTCTAACAGACATGACACTGCCCAGGAATCATGAACTGCTCACCATGACGCGCAGTGGTAACGATTCCCAAATCAATGCGTTGAAACACCCCCTGATTCATGAAAGATCAAACGGAACGCGCAAACTGCAGCAGCAACTTTTGCAGGTCCGTCACCTGACATTTCTCAACAAACGCATCAAGTGATTCGCCAGTGATCGACTCGACATATTGTGGGTAGGCTTTTACTCTTTGAATCAGGGATGCACGGTTGAGTTCGGGATGAAATTGAGTTCCATAAATAGGTTTGTCCCGGATCCGGAACGCCTGATTCTCGACCTTACCCGAAAAAGCCATGCGAATGGCATTGGGTGGCAACGCCACAACACAATCCTGATGCCCCATGGGTGCAAGAAAACTTGATTCAAGACACCCAAAGACTGGATCTGACTGCCCCTCAGCAGTGAGAAACACTTCGACGGTCCCCAGCTCTGCGCTTGCCATGTCAGTGACAACCTCACCGCCCAACGCCGCCGCCATTGCCTGAAATCCCCAACACGAGGCGAAGGTTGGGATTCCCATGTCATAAAGCTCGCGCATCGCCTGCAAAGCCGGTGGCATCCATGGGCCACCCTCAGCAACCGAGTAGTCACCGCTGCCACCCAACAACACGACATCAAACTTGGAAAAAAACTCAACTGTAGGGCAACCAGACAGCAAGTCAAACACCGTTATCTGACCAGAATTGCACTGCAACGAATCGGCAAAACAATCGACCTCCTGGAGCAACATCGCGTCATTCGGATCTCGAACCTGTAACAAAAGAAACTCATGCATTGGAATCGCCACATCGAATCCTCGGGTAGTGAAGCCCCAAAGTATGAGCGTCCACCCTCTGCCCGTCGATGCCTGTTCCCAAAGCCCGGGATCATGAACGTTCCACGATCGGCCGGCCACCGGCACAGAAAGGAACGACCACCAGAAAATCGCAATTGCTGCCAGCCAGCGAGTGATCAAACGATGGTTGCATTACCTGAGTCAGGGCTGCTCAATTTTGGCGAATTTGATTCGCCAAATGGAGTTTCGAAGATTTGTGAGCACGCCCTGATTGAACCTGACGTGTCCCGAACTCGATTGGAGGTATGCCGTTACAGAAGGCATCAATTCGGTCATTGGCAACATTGGAGCACCACTCCGCCGGAATGGAACACTGTTGCTCGTCCGGCATGTGCCCGAAGTCGGTCGGCCCATAGTAGGAATTGCGATCAAATGCGTTTGCCACTTTCCAGTCGGGACCAGAAGCCACAAGCATTGGATATTTCGAATCTGGTATCGTCCTGCCAGGCAGAACTGCACGTTCAAATGAACCAACCCTTTTAGAGGAAAGCGGCGACGACACAAACGGCACAAATTGTTCGGACAGTGAATCAGCTGGTAGGTTCGCCCCACCACACTCTTTCTTGGGCATGCTATCCGTTTCCGCCGCCAATGCCCGGCCCCGCCGCTGCACTACTGGGGCAAGGATTGGGAGTGGTTTCAATGACTGCGAACTGTCCGCGCCCCTAAGAATACGACTCGCGTCTGAATCGTCAACAAGATCTTCACAACACTCCACCGCTGTGTTGGCGATCGTGGATAAACGTGTTCGCGTGCGTTGCAAAAATGCTTGTAGGTCAGCACGACACTCTTGGATCGCAACGATTCCGTTTCTTACACTGGCCTCAGCCTGGTTGCCGGTGCCCGACACTGATTTGCCGGTGCCAGACACTGAATTGCCGGTGCCAGACACTGAATTGCCGGTGCCAGACACTGAATTGCCGGTACCCGACACTGATTTGCCGGTACCCGACACCGAACTACCGGTGAGAGAACCTTGCACCCCAGTAACATTACCATCGTTATATGCTCGCATCAGACTGCCCCTCCGATGATGAATTCATAAATTCCGGGTGTGTGACAGGTGACACACGTCGTTCACCCTTGATCCACCCACAGTCACTCACAATGAGGTGACCTGCAAAATAGTCAGGCTTGGCAACAACCCAAGCACTCAGTGATGAAGTCGAACAGAGGCAATTTGTTACCGCGGAATCACAACGGTTTGAAGTAGAAGAGTCATCATGAGGTGGCAAGTCAAAGAATCGTTTCTGTGCCACAACAGGCGCAATCACAAAAACATCCCGAACATGATTTAAAGCATCAGACACATGCACTTGGCATGAGATTGAGAGAGTGGCAAAACACTCGTCTGCATGAATTTCTGCAAGATGCTTCATGATGATCTCCGCAACCTCCACCCTGACGCAGAAAAGCGCAAGGATTGATTGCTGTGAAGTAGATTCGACTTCGGTAGCCCAGCCATCTCAGAGAGATCTGTGGCTTTGCGTCCCGACCTCGCGGTCGGTTTGCCGTTTCGGAGAACCTTTTCAGAGACCCACATCTGTGAGACTGAAGTGGTACACCGCCCCCGTGCAGGAGGGGTGTTAACACCTATCCATGTGAAGCATGTGTCAGAAAACAGGAGAGTCAAGAAAAACCGAAGCTTTTTTTTTGAAAGACAACCGCCGCGGTCGCGAAAATCGGATCGGGATCGCGCGTGATCCTTGTTTGCGATCCTTGTTTGCGATCCTTGTTTGCGATCCTTGTTTGCGATCCTGCTGCCGTGCCTGATTCCAGCAGGTCAGTGGACGACTCATACGATCTTGGACCGGGATTCACGTTTCCAGATAAAACCATCGAGGACGTAATGGGTGACCTGCGGCACCGCCAACAATGGCACCAGCAGGATCTCGTAATTCTCAAGACTCCATGCTGGCCCAAAAAACCAACTGCGTTCATGCCAGACACCCGAATCCCATAAGAATTCTTCCAAATAGGCCAGCATCCACAGCACCCCGAGAAAGGAGGCGATTTTTGGAAGATGCCTTTTCGGCGTCTGCTGTTGCCCGGCACAGCGGTACCAATAGACCAACACCATGTAAGGGATGCCGTGAATGATCACATTGGTGACAGTGAATGCATAATCCGAGTTGAAAGTCACAATACCAACGTACCAGCAGATGGCTGTTGTGATCACGACGATATCTTTACCCGGGCTCCACTGCTTTCGAGCCACACCAAGATAAATCAAACGAACCACATAGACGCTCAGGCTCGCCCAATAAATGGGTGCGGCAATGGCCTCGAACACAGCAGGCAATTGCTGAAAATCACCTTCAAGGAACCACCAGAAATTTCGTGGTAAATTCGAGTGCCAATGGATCAACGGATAGAGCGTTGCCATGTAGATGGCAATGGTATCGATCCAAAATCCAAGACGCCCTGTTTCACCAGCACGCGACCGATAAAGTGCGACCCAACCATACTGCTGCCTCACAAAATGAAAAACGGCAAGATACGCCAGCAATCTCCAGAACGTCGCTTGACCTTCTGAGTAAATTGCCATCCCAACAAGAAATGCAAATAACGGAGTCAGTCCATATAGCCACGGCCTGCGTCGCAACTCAACTGGATCAAAGTAGACACGGAATCCTGTGGAGTAGACATGCGCCACATCGATCATCAGGATTGCACCGATCCACAACCAATCAGGAGCATCAGTTTCCAGCAGGCCAAACGGTGCGCCAACGGCAAGCAACCCGAGTGCCAACACCGCACTTCCAAGAAAAGCCCACAGATCGACTGCTGGTGAAAAGAGCCACCTCTCGGTTGGCCGTTGTCGTGCAGGAAGAGATGAAATTGCCACTGCTACCTTCAGCCGTTACGAAGATCATTCAGGGGTTGGTCAACAATCCCGCGCACAGACAAAATTTCCTCTGCCGCACGTACACCGTGAAAAAATGCTTCCTCAAGCAGTGCAACCCCACTCAAATCGGTACCGGCAAAATGAATCGACCCCATCGGCTTAGCTGCCTGCTGTCGGGCGTCTCCCCACACAAATCCGGGCAACGGCTGAATCATCGCATGCCCCCAGCACATGACATCAATCCGGGACACCAAATCATCAATCTCCGGGTGGGCGAGACGCAAGTCTGTTAGCACGACATCAGCCCAATCCGCCCACTTCAATTGCAACATCTGCTTGCGTGTGATCGTTGCTTCAACATCTGCAAATGGATAATACCAGGTCAACACCGTCGGGCCATGATCGATTCCCGATTGGTGTGTTGCTGTGACATATCCCAGAGACCTGGATTCACGAATGACGTTATCCCATGCCATGGGGAAGCCAGCATCCACTGGACGATCTTTGAGATGGACATTCGCCACCAACCATGATCCATAGCGAAACGCCGAAGCATCGCGTCCCGAATCACTGAACCCGTCGATCACATACTTGGCCATCATTTGTGGCGCCGCGAACAGCACCTGTTCAGACTGGAAACCCACTGGCTTTTGGGTGGCTGTGTCGACCGCCAGAACGGTTGTGGGATTCGTCTGATCGCCACCTGCAACCCCAAACACGCCCAACCCGGTTCGCACCTGCCCGCTGACAGCATCGTTCAGATAATCAACGATTCGCCCATTTCCCTCTGGCCACGTGATGACTTCCTGCGAGCCCTCGCTTCCTGGTGCGATTCGAGCCGCAAAATAGAACACGCCAGCCCAGGCACTCACACGATCTGGTGGCAAGCCATAATCATCGCGGCATGAGTAATCGACGAGCCAACGCAGGCGGGGTGAATCCCAGCCGCGTTCATTCAACCACGCTTCCATCGACATCTGGTCCAGTTTCCGAACCAACTCATCGTCAGAACCATGAGCCATTGGTATTGCAAACATTCTCCGTCCGCTGGGATCGCGCATGTCCGCCCAACGGTTCATCTCCGCCCTGAAGGCAGCTAACTGCCGCAGATCTTCTTCACTTGCTCCGTGCTGAGGGTACAAGCCCTCATACCAACGCCCCTGACTACAGATCCGTTCTTCAGGCTCACGGCAGAGATACTGCTCGGACACCACGGGACTGCCATCTTCGGACAAAGACTCGATCACCCGCATTTCAGTCAACAGGTCAATCAATGCCTTATTTTCTGCCATTGGGACCGGAATGTAGTGTGCTCCCCAGGGAAACCTGAACCCATTACGTTTGCCGCCCCGCGCGGTTCCACCAGGGCTCGATTCCAATTCAGCAAGCACAAAATCGTCAAAACCGGCTCGTTTCAACCGCCATGCTGCGGCAAGGCCCGCAATTCCGCCGCCAACAATCGTGACGCCCACGCCCTCATAAGTCTGCGGTCTGAGACTTGCATCCACCCCATCACGCAACAGATGCCCAACATCAAACCTTGTGTGTGTAAGCTCACCCGCAGCCGAAGGACGGGACGTTCCACACCCAACACTGTTAGCAACCTGCCACCCCAGTAAGGCAGTCAGCAGTTGTCGACGATTCAGCGTTTCACTCTCTGCCACGCCACTCCTCATCGTAATACCGCACCAGCACTTGATTATTGAGCTGATTGATTTCCGTTTCGATGGGCTGAATATCGCGTGGCAACTCAAACAGATTCGCCATCATGGAAGCATTGAGAAAAGACAAATCCTGATCCAGCTTCCCCAATTCCTGAGGAACAACAATCTCGGGTTGCTGGGATGCCAACGCAAATCCCCAAACACCAAAAGTCGGAACCGAGGTGCAATAGGGACGAACATAAAACCCTGCCTCCTCCATCGTTCGCAGGATACACCAGTACGACTGCGCCGCCACCAGGGGAGAGGTGCATTGAATACTGAGCACAGCATCTGAAGTAATGATCTGCCGCAAGCGTCGATAGAAGAAAGTCGTGTACAACTTTCCAACAGAGTAGGAACCGGGATCTGGAAAATCGATCACCACGGCGTCAAACGGCTCATGCTCCTGTCCTACCCAAACAAAAGCATCTGTATTGACGACCGTGACTTTATCATCGGTCAACGCCTGCTGATTCAAATCACGCAGTAATGGAAATTGCGTTGCAAGTTCGGTCATTCCGGGATCGATATCCACCAAGGTTACCGTCTCAACGCTGTCATGCTTCAGAATTTCCCTGACGGCAAGCCCATCGCCACCGCCCAAGACAAGGACACGTTTTGGCTGCTGGGCCGCCAGCAGAACAGGATGCACCAATGCTTCATGATAGCGATACTCATCAACCGAATTGAACTGTAAATGCCCGTTGAGATAAAGCTGGAACCCACGACGATTGTTGGTGACCAGGATTCGCTGAAACCGGGTCTGCTTGGCATGCACAACAGCCTTGCCAAGAATGATCTCTTCGGTCCATGTCGTCAGCGTATCCGCTTTGATGATCCCCACCACCAGCAAGCCGACAACCAGGAATGCCCGTCCTCGCAATCCTGTCAAGCCGCGACTGGTGAGCAGTGGACGCAACAAATACGTGCCCCACAATCCGACCAGGGCATTCAACACTCCGAACACCAGCGATGTCCGCATCAACCCAAGATAGGGGACCAACAGAACCGGAAACAACAACGAGGCAAGCAGCGCGCCGATGTAGTCAAAGGTAAGCACTCGCGAAACAAGATCGCTGAAATCAAGGTGTTCCTTGAGAATCCGCATCAGCAGCGGCAACTCCAGACCGACCAACGTTCCAATCACAAACACCGTGCCGAACAGCACGAGCTGGAACCATTGCACGAACGCGAAGGAAACGAAGAGCAGCGGTGCAGACAGACCACCAACCAGAGCCAAGGCCAGCTCGACCTCAATGAATGTTTTCGCTAAACCTTTGTGCAAATACTGCGAAAACCAGGCTCCGACACCGAGCGCCGACAGATAGACACCGATGACGAGCGAAAACTGCGTGACCGAATCTCCTAACAAATAGCTCGCCAGCGTCCCTGCAATCAACTCATAGATCAAGCCGCACGTGGCTACTGCCAGCACGTTCAAGTAGAGCAAAAAGAGAGGCGCACGGTTGAGCAATGCAAAAGCCAATCGCGAAGAACTAGCCAAGGATCGCCGAGGCAATGATGACAGAGATTCCAACTACGACTGCAGCAACGATGGTTGCCAACGCCTGATTGTGCTCTTCGATGACCTCCTTGACGATCGAAAACGGCGTGACCTTATCCATCAACAGAATCGCGAAGAACAGCACCACGATCCCGAGCACCGCAAAGACCGTTGCAGCCAGCAGGTGAGCCAGCAGCAGCGAAAGATTTCCGCCGCTGAGCGCAGAGCCTCCTGGATCCGCACTCTGAGCCAACAACGACATTTCATCCACCATTCCAGAAATAATATTGAGCATTACTTGCCTCCTCCCCAAGAACCACCATATGAACGTCCATAAGCGCCTCCACCCCCACGACTCATGCCGTCAAGGATCCCCAGATCAGGTGCTCGCCAACTGTACGCAGCGGCGATCCCGAACCAAAGGCAAACGCTCAGACCAAAAACCAAATAACCAATGAACAACTTCGACTTTGAATTCATTAACGATCACTCCGTTGCGTAGGGGCTGTAGTCACTGTCTTCCCAACGCTTTCGTTCAAACGAATGCAGGTATGCCAAAATCCCTAGCGGCAAAGCAGCGATCGCGACAAGCCCGTAAAAACAAAGCCACGGGTCAGCCCCCTGACTCACACCCACACGGGCGAACGCAAGATAGAGAGCGAGTATCAATATCGATAACAACGGCCACGCAAAAAACATTCGCTTGTCAAATGAAGGTCCCGGTTGAATCGGACCAACACCGAAACTTCGTGGCAAATTCTTGACCCCGAAACCTTCTTCCACCGCCTCTGGCGGAACATAAACACACTCAGAAACATTCACCTCACTCGACTTTCCGGTTTCAGACCATTCATACGAGAGCATTCGCGGTGGTGCAATGTAGTCTGCCGTCTTGACCTTTTCGCCAGCCTCAACCTTCCAATAGAACTCGCCCAGAACATGCTTGACCGTGGCAACCCCACGATCATAGATCCGGAACTGCGAGCCATCGTACTCCACCTTGTCGGAGGCCCCACTATTCTTGAGCGCCGCTCCCGAGGCTGGTGACGCAAATGCCCAATGACGGTCGTTGTAAACCAACCATCGAAACCCATTTTTCTCGCTGTAAAGCAGGTACTCCTGCCATGGATAGCTGACCCCCCCATACATGGCGAAGCGTCCCAGGAATCCAATCACGGTGTAATCGTCACCAAACAACTTGCCCTCAGTACCAAGCTTCAAACGCAACTTCAGCTTCTTGGGCTTTGAGAGGGTCTGCAGATAAGTCAACTTGCCGTTGTCTGCATCCAGCAAAGAATTACAACTTGGACAGGTGACACGCAGCGCCGCATCGGGAGCATGCAAAGTCAACGCACCTCCACACTTGGGACAGTTCAGGGAAACAGCGGATGTAACGATTTGAGCATCGACGACGTCCCACCCATCCCCTTCCAACGCAAGACTGTCGAGGCTGATCTCTTTTCCAACATAAGCGTTGGTTGAAGCTCCATATTCAAACGTAGCAAATACACCATTGTCACCCTGCAGGTCGACAAACTGATGATCTGCACCCCCGCGAAATGCCCAAGGAATGTCGCCTTCAGCTGCCAAAGCTGTTGCGACGCCACGCTCCGATACACTGAATTCTGAATCCCCCAATTTGACAACTTTGCCAAGATCCAGTTGATCGAAACCGGGAACGTTCACTTTACTGGTGAGTTTGCGCTGAAACATCAAGTAGGTCTTGCCCTGAGCCTCAGCAAGCCAACCCCAACGTCCACCAGGAAAGGCAAGGTACCATTCGTCCCAAACTCCCCCTGCAGGATGCTGATACTGAACGCGTCCAACTACGGTGAAATTCTTTTTATTGAATGTTCCCGAAAGACCGCAGCGAAGTCGCGATGGCGTCTGGACCAATTCCGCAACTTTTCCGATATCCTCGACCTTCCTGTCGGTACGGGCGACCGCGGACTGGCAGAACTCGCACACCGATACCATCGAACCAACGGTGAACTCGATCGGTGCCCCACAAGATGGACAAGCGGTCTTTCGGCGTTTCATCAACCCTGCCCCCTGTCAGAGAAATCATGTCCACCCTGCTGACATGCAGACAATCCGCCCGACGCGCCCCGGGACAACTGTCTTACATCGACACTTTGCGCCCTCAAGGTCTCAGCAAGCCTCCCCGGCCAGTCCCAGGCAGCCCGCTCACGACAACAGTACAAATTGAAAGTTGCCAAGCCATATTCGGGATAAGTATGACACGCCAAGTGCGATTCACTCAACATGTACAACGCCGTAACTCCGCCCGGCCCATCGAAGCGATGACACTGCGGTTCACCAACCACTTCGACCCCAATGTCCGCAATGACTCGCTGACAAATGCGTTGAATCAAACCCAGGTCACGCAACAATTCCGCACTGCATCCAGACGCGTCTACCACCCATTCGGTTCCAGTGCCTACGACCCGTACCGCCGGTTCGGGTTCTGCCGATTCGGGGAGTGCCGGTTCGGATTCTGCCGCTGCGAGATGCGTTTGAGCAGTATTCATGAATGAAACGGGGTCCATGACGATTGAAAACAACAGAATGACACCGGCGTTGCCCAGCGTAACACAGATCAGGAAGCTGGTGGCGGCGGAGGCGGAGTGGCAGCTTGAAAATAGCCTGCCAACTGCGGCACCTGGGCAGCGGCGGTCCAACCACCGATTGCCGCGGTCCAAACCATCGTCCCCTCTCCGACATCGCCCGAGCCGATCGCCGCCACAAGTTGCTCCATATTGAAGGGTCCCTGGGTCTGACCATTGACGGCTACATGCCACTGGGCAACCGGAGGTGGCGGAGGAGCGGCTCCTGCTGCCGGCATACCTGCTGCCGGAATACCAGGAGCACCCCCACCCTGACCCGGCATCATTCGACTGGCCATTGCAAACCCCATTCCGAGCCCCATTCCATCGGCGGCTCCGCCACCCGCAGGATTTTCAGCAGCTGCGGTCATTGCCTGACCCATTTGATACTGCTGATACGTATTCATGTTGCCAATCACTCCCATGCTGGTTCTCGTATCGAGAGCTTTTTCTACCGCTTCGGGCAGCGAGATATTGACGACATACAACTGGGGACAGTCCAACCCGTACTCATCATCAATTCTCTCAACCACCTCGCTGCGCAGCGCCTCGGACAATTCTGTGTACTTGGAGGCGAGGTCAAGGGCTGGGACCTGCAGTTTTCCCAAGATATCTGCGAACGAAGAACCAATGATACTTCGCAAGAGTTCTGTTATATCGTCCGCTGAGAACTCTGCGTCAGTTCCAACGAGCTCTTTCAGTAGCGCTTTGGCATCGACTGCCTGAAGCGTGTAGCTCCCAAATGCCCGAATGCGGATCGGACCGAATTCCGGGTCGCGAAGCATGATTGGATTGGGTGTTCCCCACTTGAGATCTGTTACCTGCTTGGTACTGACAAAATAGACTTCTGCCTTAAAAGGGCTTTCAAAGCCATATTTCCAACCTTGCAACGTGGAAAGGATAGGCATGTTCTGGGTCGTCAATTCGTAATGCCCTGGCTCATAGACATCAGCCAATTCACCGCCATTGACCAGCACTGCAATTTGCCCGGGTCGAACAATCAGCTGAGCGCCGTTTTTGATCTCGTTCTGATGGCGTGGAAAACGCCAAACCAGCGTGCGATTGGAATCATCGATCCACTCGATGATATCGATCAACTCACCACGTAGAACGTCGAACAGACCCATATCAATTACTCCCATCAGGTTTTTGTACTTCGATCAGCAGACTCAAAACGCGTGATTCCATGATTCGACATTGAACCCAAATCCCGGCAGCCCACCGCGGTGGCGAGTATAACGCCCCCGTTAGACCGGCACCATACAAGGCGAGAGTCTGAGCACCTTGTGGCGCGCTAGTTTGCTTTTTTCGCAAGAAACTACGAAACAAAAATTCCAGACGCCGTTGGGAACAGGGCAATTAGTCAGCCAACACGTCCCGCCACCGACTCATGGCACGCCTGCTCTGAGCTGGACGCATGCCCGTTACCGCATGCCTGTCACCGCATGAACAGCAGAGTGCTCATCCTGGATCGTCGATGACGGATATCGCTACCGTCAACGTTCAGCTGCGCAGCTTCATTCACGCTTGGCCAAAACCAAGATGGGCCATGCACGTTGTGCCAAGACTCGATTTTCACATGGGTTCGCGGCAGATCATGCGGCGTAAATCATGAGACGCGGGTCAGGAAACAATGTCCTGTGAATCAGCACCGGTTACCTCATTCTTGTCCGCAAAGAACCACTGCCTTTGGGCAGGTTCTACATTCCGAAAGGTATCAGTTTGCTTATCGTCCATTACAAAACCACGACGGTGATGACCATGGTGACCTTTGCGTTTATGAATGAATTCGTCAACGATCGCGTCAACACGATCCTGAAATGCGTCACCTGAGTTCCAGTAGTCCATCAATTTTGCCAGCTTGCAGACCCTGGCCTCCTGTCGCAGAATTCCACCTATCACAATGTCTTCACCGGCAGTCACCAATCGATCGACCCCGCGGCCTCCCACCAGAACATTGAAGCCCGGGCCTCCTCTGACAATATCGTCACCCGAGCCTGCGGAGAGGACGTCGTCTCCTCGGCCACCGATCAGCTTATCATTGCCTCCACGGGTCACCACGACATCGTTTCCGGCACCCGCGATGACCGTCGTATTTCCACCACCACCCTGAACCACATCAGCTCCAGCGCCCGCCCTGATCACCGCATCCATTTTGACCCTTGGTTGCACGCGTACATGATCACGGCCAGGCCCAGTGACAATGCTCAAACTTTCAACGTCGTCTACCTTGAACGAACGGTACTGTTTCCCAAAATCCTCGAATCGTGCCGCAATGTACAGTCTACCGTGCCGTGCCTTACGGACCTCGACGCGGTCTGCGCCACTGGCACCCACAACCTGAACCACATCGTCATCCGATAAAGTGACACCAACAATCGCAGCCCTTGCTTCAGCCGTGTCACTGCCAGCTGAATCAGTTACAGTCACCGAAACATCATAAAGCCCGGGCGTTGCATAAACATGGGCTGCGTTGAAACTGTCGGAAACTTGATCAACTTGAGAAGCTGTCAGGACCTCACTGGTCCCGTCTCCCCAATCAACGGTGACTTGATGAACATCGGCAGCATCAGCATCAGCAAAATTGCCAGTGATTGAAACCGCGTCTCCGGGCAAGGCAGCGTTGACGAAACCGAGTCCAGCAAGACTGACAATTTCCGGTGAAGCATTACCGCCCTCTGCATCAAGAATTTCTATATCCATGATCAGATCGTTGTACCCCGCAAGCGATGCGGTCACCCGCACGTCCTCATTCCCATCGGCAACCCCATCAACCAGTGCCTTCACAAGGAACTGATCGGACACTGATTCACCAGCAGCAACCGTCACGGCAAATGACTCAGCAAAGGCAAAGAAGCTCAAACTCGCTTGCTCACTGCTTTGCGCAAGCTTCAATTGAATGACCAAATCGGGTGACCCAGTCGGCACCGCTGCTCCGATGTCAATTCGACCGACAATGGCCTTCCCTTCGATCACCCGATACGGCTCAGAATAGGGACCAGTAAACGTGAGATCGCCGGCAAGCAACTCTCGCTTCTCAAGACTCTGCACTGCAAACCGCCTATGCGAAGGTCGGCGTGGCAGTGAGTGCAGCTGATGGCTTTTAGAAACGTTGAATGAAGAGAAACGCATTGAATTGACCTAGGGGTTTAACATGAATCATGATGAAAATTGCCCCAAACTCTCCCGCAAATGCCCACCCAAGACTGTTCAAAGACATCGTAAACACCGTCACGAACAGATAAATAAAACCAACACAAAAGCATGCTGGTCAAGTTCCTTGGACAACTCGTCATCGATTCTTTACTGCGCCGCTCTGCCACCAACAGCATCTTGCAATGACCTGCGACACATTAAAGCTACTCACGCGGCCCGAGCAAGCAAAAGCTTGGATTACCGACAAGATCGTTGATTTTTTAATTTAAAAGGGGGGTACACGACTCCACTAACCAGAAAACCTTGCCACCTTAAAATCCGACTCGCCAACACAGCTTAACAAGCAGGATTTCAGGGCGTTTGCAGATGGTATCCGCATGAATTGCGGCGAAGATCATCGGAATTTGAATGAAGAACAGAGCCCTGAACCCGAATCTGGGGGAAAGATATCCCCCAAGGCCGAAAACCGCATCATTACATGGAAAAACGATGCTATTCGCCAGTGCTGCGATGTCTCGTTCTGCTAGAGAGGCGCCGGCAGATCGCGTCTTTGGAAGGTTTGAAATGCAACGAAGTAGAACAGGAAACCGAAGCCAATCAGAATCAGTGGATACACCGGGGGGGCAAACATACCCTCGGGCAATGCCTCACTGAATCTCCAAGGAGCACCCAATCCCCCTTCGGTCACAAGCGACGTCATTTTCTGTGGCTTGTAACAACTGAAAAAAGTGAAGGACAAAAGCATGTCGAGCGACGTTGCGGCCTTTCCCAATCCGAACATTACCAGTTGCAGAATGTAGAGTCCGACCACAGCACCAACGGTTCTCCATCGATAGCGGTCCAGTGCACTCAACATGGTGCTCAATCCTAAAACAAAAAATCCGAACGCAAACAGGTTGAATGTTGAGGCTGCATAAGTGCGCACATCAACTCGGTCTCGCAGAGGAACTTCCTGTTTGGCGGGGGCATCGATCGTCAAAGGTACTTCGACGTTGAAGAAAGGTATTTGCAGCGTGGGTTGCTCCACCGTTTCGCTCACACTGGTGGCGAATACGCCGATGCCAATTCCACCCCAAACAAGCAAGCACAACAACACAAGACCGCTGATCGAGACAGTGGCATGCGAGAACAGCAATGTGCTGCGTTTGATCGGTTGGGCCAACAACATTTCAAGGGTACCGCGGCCCAACTCTCCGCTTACAACATCGCTTCCGCGAGCGATACACCAGACGACCACACAGAGAATGACAATGGGCTCGTCATAGGTCATTCCGACGCGGCCCGGGTAGGTGAATAGCGCATCAAAATCGATGGGCGCGAACTTTTCAAATTCGCGAAACTGCTCAAGGATGGTCTTGAATTGCCCCATATCCAGCAGGCTGACTACCCAAACCCTCACCCAGGCAAATGCGAACAGGGCGATTCCGCAGGAGTAAAAGAGCAGGGACGATTGTCCGATGTACTTACGGACCAGAATTCGATTGATCATTTCCCGAGCCCCGCTGCTTCGACTGCCCGGTTGCTGCCTGAGTCGGTTCCGCAATTCTCAGCAGGCGGACTGCCCGTGTGAACGGAGTCATACACCGCACGTAGTCCCAGAGGTTCAATTCGAATTTGCTGCAAGTTCAACGAATCGATCCACGCAAGCAACGGAGCAAGGTCACCGGCAGTGTCAATCTGCAAGTGCTCAGCACGACCATGCTGCACCTGCTCGAGGGAAACGCTCTGCCTGAACTCTTCAGGCAATCCAACAGGCCCGTCGGGTCGACGAGCAGTGATTCGATGCCGCTGGAAAAGATCGGCCATGGCCAACTCGTGTGCCAACTTGCCATGCCTCAAAAAAGCCACACGATCGCAGGTATCTTCGATTTCGCTAAGCACATGCGAAGAAAAAATAACGGTTCGGCCAGCATCCCTCGCAGTGAGCACCAAGTCGAGCACGGTAGCCCGGATCGTGGGATCGAGATTTGCCGTCGGCTCATCGAGAATCAACAGCGGCGTTGACAGACCGAGGACCACCGAGAGCGCGAGTTTCTGCCGCATGCCAGTCGACATAAAACCAACTCGACGACGAGTCTGCAACTCGAGCCGGTCCGCGATCGCGAGGCTTCGATCCAGATCACCACTCGGGTGCATCTCCGCGAAGAACCTGAGCACGCCGCCACCGCGCATGTGCCGTGGGAGCCGTGCATCGCCCGGCAGATAAGCGACCCGCTGGCGAAGCCCCACTCCATCCAAACGTGGATCGAAACCATCGACGAGACAGCGGCCCGAAGTCGGCTGCAGAAAACCCAACATCAGTCGTATTAACGTTGTCTTGCCCGCGCCGTTGGGTCCAAGAAGCCCGAAAACTTCTCCACGCCTGACTCCAAGGCAGCAGTCCGAGAGTGCATTAAAATCCCCGTAACGCTTCGTCAATCGCTCGATTCGAACGATATCGTCTTGGCTACTGCTCGTCTCAGTACCGCTCGTCTCGGTACCGCTCGTCTCAGTACCGCTCGTCTCAGTACCGCCCATTTCAGATGCATAGGGTTTGCTATGCTTCGGCAATCTCATCGCAGTGGCTCATCTGATTTTGTTTGGCCTCAGGGGAACAGGCGGCGCAGAAACAAACGCCTCACGCCGCTAGTATGCCGGTAAGTCAAATCGCGACAAGGCGACACGAACCCTGAAAACCACGCTCCTGTTGCTCCACAGAGACGCATTCACAACAGCAAAAAGACGCCAACACGCCCATCGTCATAGCGATCCACTTGCCATCCTTCGTTACCCAAAATTAGTCAAAAAAGACATGACCGGCTCCGAAAACGCCCGTTTATCGATGAACTCGGATCCCTCCGCTGGGACGCAAAGCAATGACGCAGATGACGAACTGCCGTCTGGTTTTCTCTATGCAGGTGTGACCTGTGGCATAAAACCGAGCGGAAGCCCGGACCTTTCCCTGATCGTATCCGACACCCCTGTGGTCGCAGCTGGCGTCTACACACAGAATCAGATTGTTGCAGCACCGGTGGTCCTGTCCCGCAGCAAAACACCTTCCAATTCAATTCGCGCTGTCGTCACCAATAGTGGCAACGCCAATGCATGCACGGGCGAGCAAGGCATGAAGGATGCCAGCGAAATGTGTCATTTGGTGGCTGAACACCTTGGTTGTCGCGCTGAAAACGTGTTGGTGATGAGCACTGGCATCATCGGAAAACAACTGCCCATGGATTGTGTGCGTCAAGGTATCCGGGACGCTCATCAACAGATCGAACATACCACTGCAGCATTCCTGCGTTCAGCCGAAGCCATTCGCACCACGGACAAGAATCTCAAAACGGAGATCGCAACTATCCACGTGGGGCCGCGTCAGTTCAGGATTGCCGCGATGGCAAAAGGTGCTGGGATGATCGCTCCCAACATGGCAACCATGCTATCCTCGATTTTGACTGACGCACCACTGACAGCGGAGATGGCGCAGGAATCACTCCGTCAGGCAGCCCGTTGCAGTTTTAATCGCGTCAGTGTCGATGGCCATACAAGCACCAACGACACGCTGCTCCTGCTGTCCAGCGGCCAAGGAACACCGCTGAACACAGCCGAACTATCAATCTTTCAGCAGGAACTGACCAAAGTGGCGATCAAACTTGCAAAGCAACTTGTTGCTGACGGCGAGGGTGCCCTGCATGTGATGGCCATTCGCATCGACGGAGCAGTTGATGAGGCCGCGGCTGAAATCATCGCACGGACAGTCGCGGCCAGCCCACTTGTGAAAACGGCAGTGACAGGTGCTGACCCCAACTGGGGCAGAATTGTGTCCGCCGCGGGATATGCAGATGCCCAAATCTGCCCTGAAAAAACAAGCCTAAAGATCTGCGGCACCACGATTTACCATGAAGGCACGCCGGTGAAATTCGATGAGGCTGCCCTGAGCGCGAAGATGAAGCTCAGCTCCGAAGTTTCCATCGTTCTATGCGTCGGTGGGGGGCCCGGCACCGTCGAATATTGGGCCAGCGATCTGACCACAGAGTACGTCGAATTCAACTCCGAATACACCACCTGAATTCAAGACAAAATCAGCCGCAAGTCAAGAAACACACCCAGCGGCGCAGTTACCATCAAGCGGAGTGCCTTGTCTTCGGCGGTCTCTACTCGGTTCCGAGTTCATCTCCATATTGCTTGAACACCAGCGGCAGATATTGACAGACAATCTCATGGAGCGATTGGTTCTCAGGAGAGACTTGCGTTTGATCATTCACAAGCCCATCTCTTTCCGCCAACACAATCGCGGCCAAAACATGCTGTACGTCAACCGGATGAGGCGTTGTATCTTCCAGTTCAATGGCCAGATCAAACAATACACGCCCCACCTCAGCATCAACCGAAACGTGACCCGCTTCGTCCAGCCGAATCCCTGGGGCGATCATTCTTGGCATGATTTACTTTCCAATGCTCCAGCACCTTGTAGCTTTCCAGCGATGAGGCAGCCTTCTGAGAGACCCCTGAGAGGAACCGGCTAGACCGGCGACTCATGGTAACCGTTGTTCGAGTTGCTTCGTCAGCTCGGCGACCACGTCAGGCTTTTGCGTAGCCAAGTTATTGGTTTCCGCCTGCGTGGAGTCATGGTCGTAAAGTTCAACGTTGCCCTTACCGTTGACAATCAGGCGATAGCGATCGGTGCGAATCGTTTTCCCCCTGCGTCCGTAGGAAATGGCAGAGTGGCCTTTCGCATTAACCTCATCGAGGCATGGCTTGAGGGAAACACCTGCCAGGTCGCTTGGCATTGGCAATCCAGACAGTTCACAAAGCGTCGGAAAAACATCAACGGATTCTACGATCGAATCGGTTGTTTGACCGGGATTTTTCAGACCTTCGTATTGAATGATCAAAGGTGACCGCAACGATTCCTCGAACAAGGCGTGTTTGCCCCAGATAGCATGCTCACCAAGATGCCAGCCATGATCTCCCCACAACACGACAACCGTGTCATCTCGTAATCCCAGCCGATCCAAGCGTTCAAGCAAACGCCCGACCAGCGCATCGGCATAGGTAACGCAAGCGGCATAGTGACGACGAACTTCGGTTGCAAACTCGGCGTCTTTATTCGGATCACGTCCCCAACGGTTGTACTTCATGAACTCACCCGAACCGTGCCAGGTGGTGACACCCTCGGGTTTTTCGGGGTGCGGGATCGGCGGCAGGACAGTGTCCTTGTAAGCATCCATGTATTTTGCGGGTGCACCGAACGGCAAATGGGGGCGAATGATGCCAACGGCAAGAAAAAACGGTTTTGCTGAATCGGCTGCCAGCGAATCCATTTGCCTCAATGACTCGTCGACGATCCGACCGTCTGGATAGATTTCGTCCCCGCCCTGCACTGATTGAAAGACATCCATCTCTTTCGCATTCTTGCGGATTTCACCGTTAGCTAAACCGTGCATTGCCCCTCGCGGATGCTGCCATGGCCCCGCAGGCAACAAGTGCCGATCCCATGATTCAGGCATTTCCAACTGCTTATTGTCATCCCAATCACTGCCTCCGCGTCCGCCGGGATGATGGGAAACCTTTCCTACCGAAACGGTGGTATAACCGTGCGAACGAAACCAACTGGGCATCGTGGGCGTTATTTTCGTTGCCGCCGCAGCGAGTCGCCGTGCACGTTGAAAAAGAGCCCCGTTATCTCCGGCTCCGTACTGCCCTGTCAGCAAGGTGTAACGTGACGCACCACATGTGGGTGCCTGCACATAGTGCCGTCCAAAGATTCGTCCCCGCGATGCAAGCTGATCAATGTTCGGAGACGAAATATATTTCTTTCCGTAACAAGCCAACTCAGGACGAAGATCGTCGACACAAATCAACAACACATTGGGGTGCCGCTGGGAAGTGTCAGCAAGCTGGGAAGTGTCAGCAAGCACGGAGGAACACGGTTGCCCGAAGAAGCAAAGCGTGACGATAATCAAGAACGCACGTGACGAAGTACACTGCGTTGGAGCATTCGAGGCTGAGCCACCGCAACAAAAATCAAGCCAACGTGTAAAAGTTTCAACGTGATCAACCACAACCAGACTCCGCATCGGACGGCTCCCTACCACTCACTACCACTCACTCGGCCAATGGCTGACGCCTGTCAATCACACGAGTGGCCAGACTATTCGACGTTTTCAAAATCCTCAAAATCCTCGAGACCATCTTCAACCTTGGGCTCTTCGCTGGGTTTGCTTCCCAGACCAAACTCGGTACTGATCTCGTCATCAATTTCGATTTCGTAATCGTCTTCAACTTCTTCTTCGAAGTCGTCATCGAAATTATCATCAAAATCATCCTCATCGATGTCGTCGAATTCATCGAGATCATCGTCGTCATCGAGATCATCCTGAAATCCGGTGTCGGGACTCACTTCGCCGTCATCTGAGAATCCGTCACCGCTGTCGCCCGCGTCCTCACCCTCCGCGTCATCACCGCCAGCGTCATCACCGCCAGCGTCATCACCGCCAGCGTCATCACCGCCAGTGTCATTACCGCCAGCGTCATCACCGCCGGCGTCGCTGCTGTCCTCAGACGAATCCTTTCCAGGATCTTCATTGACAACGGGCACTACATCTTCATCGGCAACGGGCACTACGGTTCCTCCCGCATCCGGCAAGGTGGTGGTGGAAACGGGAACGGACGTACCGAGAACGGTGCCGGAGGAATCAGCAACAGCCATGGGCGAGGATCAAGGATTGGAGTCTGCAGAAAAAAAGGATGTCGATTCAGGTTACCTGCCATTTTATCCAAGCACGGCCATCGCGGGAATCGAAGTCCACCAAGAAGTCCAGTACCAGCAGGTTATGGGATCTTACCCCACCAAATAGATAGGCAACCTCGGAAACACTGGAAAGCTGCGTCAAAAGCGTAGTTTTCTTCGACTTTCCCAGTGTGACCGTTTATTTCAATCGAAATGATGACCAATCACCGATGGGAACGGAAGTAGGCAGACTCAGACGGGCTTGCCTCCCCACGGTTCGTGCTGCCATTTCAGAAATAAAGCAGCCCGTGCCCGGCCAGGCTGCGATCGACTGCCAAGGGTAAGACTGTCCGCACTGACCTAGCACCCAATTCTTTGATTTTGTTAGGGGAAAAGGGTTCGAACCGTCACTGATCGTGCATGAAACGTCATTGTTGGCCGTCTTGCTTGAGGGCCAGCTACCTTCGTTTTGCTGCAAAATTGAATACGCTTCCCCGCATCCGCTAGCACTTTTCCGGAAAAAGCTCGATGAACAAGCCTTACCTTCTCCGTCGTACGAGCCTATTTTTTTTGCTCGGCTGCTGCTCGATTGCCGGCTGTGCCAGCCAATATGGACACATTCTTGCCAAACAAGACAAGAACCTTGTGGGCAGCCACGCTGCTGGCGCAGCCACATGGAATCCGCTGGTGGATGCCTCAGTTGCCCAGTTGCTGGGAAGATGCCCCCCGGCGGTTCAGCCTGTTACTTTTCACAATGCATCCACTTTCACCAATGCGTCCAGCGTTCAAGACGGAGCCGGCTTCAACACCGCAGGCCTGAATGCTGGAGCCACCCCTGCCTTGGCGACTGGTCCAGCCTCCGTTTGCTTCATTGGAATTGAAAACAAGAGTGCTGAGGAACTGGGTGACTTCAAAGACCAGCTTTACCAGCGGATCGATACCCAAATCAACTCAGCTGATACATTTCAAGCCATCAGCCGCCGGATGGTAGACACCGCCCTGCTGGAAACACGTCTGCGTCCCGATGCGCTTTTTCTACCGGCGAACCGGGCAGCCTTTGCAGCAGCCCTTGGTCGTCAGGGTTCACCGGTGGATTACCTGCTCTACGCAACCGTGACCAGTGGCACGACCGATCGCAACAAAAGCAGCCAACGTGATTACGAGATCACTTTGGAAATGGTGAACATGCACACTGGAGAGTTCCTCAAAGAATCAGCGAAGATCCGCAAGGGTTACAGCAAGAACCGTGCCGGCAAGTGGTGGAACTACGGTTGGTTCGACCAAGCTGATGGTTGAGCCGACGGGGACCATCCCCATCGTGGCACAACGGTTTGTGCCGGCGTGAGCTCCCGGTCATCGTGAAATAACGACTTCATGGCTACCCGTCCCCTGCATCTTATCGCGCTGCTATTTTTGCCGGCTACCTTTGCGCTCATCTCGGGTTGCGCACGATCGGTCGCCACCATCGGCTCGGCCCGCCAAGCATTTGCCGCTGGTGATCTCACAACAGCCTCCACGACGCTCCACGAGGTTGCCAGCGATTCTTCGCAAATGAAGGACACAGCCCAACTGGACATGGCGGTCATTGAGCTTGCAGCTGGCAACCCATCCGCAGCAGAGCGACGGCTCAGAGCATTGCGAGATCGGTTCGACGCGGCCCCCAAACTCAATCCTTTGAGCGAAACTGCGGCAGTGCTGACCGACGACAATGCGAAAGCGTTCCAGCCAGCAGGCTACGAAGAGGTGATGATCCGCACGATGCTCGCCGTCTGCTCCCTGGCAGGCGACCAAGTCGACGCAGAAAGCTACACACTTCAGGCGATCAATCGGCAGTCCAAGCTTGCCTCGCGAGCCAGCCGGCGAGGTCTGGACGGTGGTAACATCTACCAACCGATCGCTATCGCACCCTATTTGCGAGGCGTTCTGAGGGAAGCGACGCACCATGACTACGATGATGCGTCCAAATATTACCAACTCGTCAGTTCGGTTCGCCCTGATTTCTCCGCGGCTGCTAGCGACATTACCCGCTCGCAAAGCGGCGTCCACAGTGCACGCGGCAATGGTGTCCTGTACGTCATTTCGTGTGTGGGACGTGGCCCGATTCTGCAAGAAACGGTAGCTCCCACGACAACGGCAACGCTCGCCATCGCGTCGTCGGTATTGAATTCAGCAACCAACCAACGTCGCAACGACGACAAGGAGAACACCGGGCAGGATGACAGCAACCCAGCCAAGGCAACTGACGACATCCCAGCCTTACCGAACATCGCCTCTGTCAAAATCCCAGAGGTGATCATTCCCGATAGCCCAGTAGCGCATGTGGGAATCATGGTCAATGGAACACCAGCGGGAAGAACCGAAACCCTGACCGATGTGGGCGAACTGGCAATCCGCCAGAATACGGCGGAGATGCCATGGACGATCGCCCGAGCCATCGTTCGACGGGTAACCAAGGAAACGGCCGTTGCCTCTCTCGGTGACGCCATGGGACTTGAAGGAACCGCTGGTTCGCTGTTCCATTTTGCAACGGCATCAGCATGGAGCGGTATTGAAAAAGCCGACATCCGCTGCTGGAGCCTGCTGCCGCGAGAAATACAAGTTCTCAGAACCGAACTACCGGCAGGAAATCATGATGTTCAGATCATCCCTCTGGGGTTTAATAACGCCATGCTTTCCAACGGTGTGCAAGAGACTGTGAGCATCAGAGATGGAAAAAACCACTACCTGATTGTGATGGCGCCCACGGCTCAAATACATGTCGTCCACCAAACGACAACCGTGCATGAAAGCCAGCGCACCACGCCGCGGATCTTCTCGTTGTCCGATTGAGTCGAAAACAGACGCAGCGACTATTCAACAACACTGATGTCCTGATCAACCACAAACGCCTGTTCGCAACGCAACAACGGTTTTCAAATCCCGAGCGGAAAATCTGTCACGCATACAAAGTGGCCTGCAACCTTGTAAGACGCAGGCCCATCAGAGTCAGCAATTGGATACCGGGTGAACTGGGGGAATGGCTGGTTAGCTGCGTGCCCGGTCAGGTTTTGCGAGCCCGCCACCGAGAGTTCCATCATCGAGTTCCTGCACCGTCCGCCCAAGCACGACATCAAAATTCGCCTCCAATTCACCGATCTTTGAACCTTTGATCGGACTGAATCCGACAAGCAGTGAATCTCGTGCAGCCTGATTGGTGATACGCTTGAACAGGAAATCCTGCTTATTCATCGGGTGGTCTTTGACCAGCATCTGTGTCGTCAAAACACGCTGCCCGTTTTTGCTGACTCCAAAATGGATGTGTGGAGTCCTGCCTGGATACGGCACAGGTTTGATCGTGCGGAAAAAGTATCGTCCCTGACTGTCGGTCAAGTAACGTCCGTAGCCCTGAAAATTGGCATCGGTTTTGGTTTTATTGCTGGAACCGCTGTGCAGGTAGGCTCCGCCAGCGTCACACTGCCAGATTTCGACAAACGCATTACGAATCGGTTGACCATTTTTGCCCAGCACACGACCTGAGAGATAAGTTATTTCTCCTACTCCGGGACGAAGGGAATCATTGATCAACAGGAGATCGTTATCAGTATCCAGTGGGAGCTTGTCCGGATAGAAAGGCCCCTCAACCATACTGGCCGTACGCACCAACCCGCCTGCGACCTCTTCTGCAAAGCACCCAGGAATGGCAAGTGCGGCGGATACGAACGCGGACTTCTGGATCATCGAGCGCCGATCCATGGACATCAACTGCCGTTGCGATCCTGACTTGAGCTCAGACAGAGTGTGTTTTCGACTCGCCATGCGTATTTTCCAGTTTTTGATTCAATGTTTCGGTACTTCGTTCAATCACGTCGCAGCTCTCAGACCCTCAATAGCCGCCGACTTCAGCGATGCTGACAGTTTACGCATGAACGCTCGACCCGGATGTAAAGCGATTGTAACAGCAGAACACCCATGACTCGAATCGCAGCCAGAAAAACGAAGGACATCTCGTTCCATGACCATGGCCTTAAGCCTGAACCAGGGTAAAAACGGGGTTGAGTGACAGGCTGGCATTGCAATACCCGCTGGATGTGTCAGCACACTGACCGATAGACTGGAAGCGTTACGGAGCAGCCACACGCGTCGCAATCGGCACACAAGACCGCAGAAGACATCCGACAGGGTGGAACCACACTTACCGGCAGATCACCAGGGTGCCGCATGGGAGCCGCAAGGGTAATGGATATTGCTACAAATCGATCATGGTCGCCCCAAGACAGCGCATCACTTTACGAAATTGATCGTTGGAGCGATGGCTATTTCAACATTTCGGATGAGGGAACCATCACGGTCTCGCCCACACGCAAGACAGAGGATGGGATCGACCTGAAGCAACTGGTTGACCGCTTGAAACAGCGTGGTCTGGACCTGCCGATTCTGATTAGGTTCAACGGAATTCTGGGAGACCGTTTGAAAACATTAAGCCAATGTTTCCAAAAAGCGATCGATGATCACCAGTACCAAAATGGATATCGCTGCATCTATCCAATCAAAGTCAACCAACAACGGGATGTGGTTCAACAGATCATTCACCACGGGCAACAGTTTGGCTCCGGTGTCGAAGCGGGAAGCAAGCCGGAATTACTGGCGGTGGTTGCCATGACCGATGCTGACACCCCCATCATCTGCAATGGTTTCAAGGATGCGGAATTCATCCGCATGGCATTGCTTGCCCAGCGGCTTGGCCGCACCGTCATTCCCGTCGTTGAAAAGGTCAGCGAGCTCGACTTGATTCTCAAAATTTCTGATGAACTGGGCGTACGCCCGACACTGGGCATGAGAGTAAAACTTGCCACCCGCGGCTCAGGCCGCTGGCAGGCCAGCGGTGGGTACCGGAGCAAATTCGGACTTACCGTCGCCGAGATGCTGACCCAACTGGACCGGTTGATTGATCACGGCATGGGCGACTGTTTCCAGTTGTTGCATTTCCATGTAGGCAGTCAGGTAGGAAATATACGTCAACTCAAGGCGGCGATCATGGAAGCCTCCCGAATCTACGTCGACCTGCATCGCCGCGGAGCAGGTCTGAAATATCTCGACGTCGGTGGCGGCCTTGGTGTTGACTACGATGGATCACAAAGCGACACCGATTCAAGCATGAATTACACGGTCCAGGAATACGCCAATGATGTGGTATTTCACGCACAAACCGTCTGTGACGAAGCCTCCGTTCCACACCCACAACTGATGTCAGAAAGCGGTCGCGCCATTGCCGCGCATCACAGTGTGCTTGTCGTGGAAACACTTGGCGTGACTTCACAAGGCAATGTCCAAGCTGTACCCATGCAGGTTCCCGACCACTACGAGCAGCCTGTGCTCGACCTGTGGATGACCTATCGCGATCTGAATAACGAAAACATCCGCGAGTCCTATCACGATGCACAACTCGCACTTGACATGTGCATGAGTTTATTCAGCGGAGGATACTTGCCCTTGGAACAGCGTGTCACGGCGGAGGACCTCTTTTTCTCGCTGTGTCATCGCATTCGCGATATGGCGAACGCGCAGGGCAAAGCCCACGAGGACTTCAAGGAGCTCGATCGCATGCTGTCTGACATCTACTTTGTCAATTTTTCGCTTTTCCAGTCCATCCCGGACTCATGGGCCATCAATCAACTATTCCCGGTGCTTCCCATCCACCGGCTCGACGAGCAACCAACCCGTCATGCGGTGCTGGGTGACATTACCTGTGATAGCGATGGAAAGGTCGATCGGTTCATCAATGGCGGAAAACAGAAACGAACACTCCTGCTTCACGACCTTCGTTCCAACGAACCCTACCAACTGGCCGTATTCATGGTCGGCGCTTATCAGGAAATCCTCGGTGACTTGCATAATCTCTTTGGTGACACTCATGCGGTACATGTCGATGTCAACGATGGAAAAGCGAAGGTGCAGTCCATCGTGAAGGGGGACACCGTTCGAGAAGTTCTCAGCTACGTGCAATATGAAGGCCGTGAACTGGTGGACAAGTTGCAGGAAGCCGTTGAGGACGCAGTACAACACGGCCACATCAATAACGAACAGGCAGGAGATACCGTTTCGTTTTACGAGCAGGCTTTGGAACACTACACCTATCTGTCCAGCCGGAGCGATTGAAACGCTCTCGAAACACCACACGGCCAGCATCAAGCCACCCTGCGCCCAGCTCTACAAAGGGGAACCCAACAGCCAACCACTGGGCTCCGGCAGAAAACCACTGGGCTCCGGCAGTAAACAACTGGGCTCCGGCAGAAAACCACTGCGGTCCAAGACATGAACGGAGAAAGCGAGGCAAGCCGCGACTGTCGACTGCCGCAGCGATCCCAGCGAATCAGAAGCCACACGAAAAAGCCAGCGTCACCCCCCCTGGAAATCGGTGGTAAAACCAGCAAGGGCCGACGGAGGCCCCACCGGGAACCGACCAAAATCGCGGTGAGTGAGACGAAACCGCCGGGCGTTGACGAAAATCGTCCTGCATTAGCCACAAAAGACGCCCCGTTTCTCGCACACGCTGGTCGGCTATGGCTCGCCTGCTACTATAGAGGGACGTAGTTGGTGCCCCTCGCTGCGTGGATTTTCCGTCATCGAGCACCACTGGCGTTGTGTGTGAGATTACCAGCCAACAATTTTGGCTGCGTACCACGGTCCGCTCGACGGCGGCCGGCCCAAAAATTGCCAAGGAGAAATCGTTGCCCACCCTGTTCGCGGCCCAATGGCTTTTACCGATCGCCCAGGCTTTAACGCTGGCAGTCTTGCCGGTGGTTGTTGAGACAACTGATGGCAAGAAACTCCGTGGTGAATTTTCAGGCATCACCGCTGACAAACTGTTAATCACGGCAGATGGTAGTGTTCAGGAGCTTCCCTTCAACAGCCTGCTCTCGATGGAGAATACTGACTACACTCCCAAGGTCGCGCCCGCGACGAGTGTTGCTCTGGCCAATGGCTCAAAAATCTTCACAGGCGAGTTGAAGCTTGACGACGACGGCGTACTGATCCAACCTCGACGCCAGGCCCCGCTGCGAACCGCTGTCAAACAGGTTCGCTGGATACGCTTCCGCAAATCAGCAAGCGAGACAGATGCTCAATGGCTAGGTCTTAGCAATGTGGAAAACAACCGGGACACGTTGGTGATCCGACGCCCCGGAAACCGTCTGGACGCACAGCAAGGAATCATTCTCTCGGTAAATGACACGACAGTCGATTTTGATCTTGATGGGACCAGGATCAACGCCCCTATCAACCAACTCGAAGGTCTTATTTTCGGAGGCAAACTGGACATTGACGAAACTCCGTCGGTCCGCATCACTGACGTCTACGGATCCATCTGGTCCCTGTCACAGATCAAATCTGGCGACGGCAGTAAGCCGTTGCAGATTCAACTTGATGAAAGCCTGCAACACACGCTTCCGATCGAGCAGATTGCCCGCATCGAGTGGAGCAGCGGGATTCGCATGTTGGCTGAAGAACGCCCGACAGCTTCTGAGTTCAAAACCTACCTTTCAACCAAAGTTGCTCCAACGCTACTGGAGCGTTTCTTTGGACCGCAGCGTGAAGGAAAGACGGATCTGGTGTTCAACGGAGGCTCCACCCTCGAGTACAGACTGGACCCGAAATTCAAGAAATTTGCCGGGACCGTTGTTCGTGGCCGCACATCAGGCGTGACAGGAAAGCTGACCGTCAACGTAAAACTTGACGGTGAAGTGGTCTGGAGCGAGGAATTACCCGATACGCAACCGCGCGGGTTTGAACTTGAAACCAACGGCGCACGCCGAGTCCTGTTGGAGGTTGACCTTGGTGGCGACGGAGATGTTGGCGACACCATCCTTTTCCTGCGTCCCCGATTCATCAAGTGATGCATTCTTTGCAATGATCCACCGCCCGAAGCAACATGTAGAGACGCCGCATCGTAGAAATAGAGAACACGGATGCCACACAGCCGATCAGGAAGTTGACAACCCGGACGTTGCAGTCAACGCCGAACAGCCTCATTACAAAACGTTTTGCGGACATGACTGCCCCAAAAAAAATTGCTGATGCCCTACTAATTTCCTCTGAACTTTCAATTGACACCACTGAACTGATGATAAACCGACGACTCCTCAGCGGACTGCTTTCGCTTGGCATGGCGATTTTGGCGATCCCCCCGTCTTCCGCGGCTGACCCAATTCAACTGGACCCGGCCTTGGAGGCAGTGGAGAACAGTCGGATTGAATCGGTCGCTCGCGCGGTTCCCTCTACCGTCAGTGTCTTCGTGCCCGGGGGTGGCGGTGGTGGCAGCGGAGTGATGATTTCCGAGGATGGCTATGCGCTCACCAATTTCCACGTGACCAGCCCCGCTGGTTCATTCATGCGTTGCGGCATGAGCGATGGGAATGTTTAC
>PKCN01000012.1 GCA_002862205.1 Planctomycetaceae bacterium
ACCACCGCCGGCCATCCATGAAGAGAAACAGTGTTTATGATGTTCTCGGCCTGCGTGGTTAGCGTCTTTGTTAAATGGTGTGCGTCCAAATTCGGTTGTCCAGACAACGAGTGTTCGATCCAGCATGCCACGTTGCTTGAGGTCGGTTAACAAACCAGCGATTGGTTGATCGATTGCCTTGGAAAGCCGCTCATGATCACCCATGTTCCCGTGGGAATCCCAGTTGTTGCTTGAGCCGACATCGATCAGTTCAAGAAATCTTACGCCTCGTTCTGCGAGCCGGCGTGCCACGAGACATTGCCAGCCAAAACCTTCGGTGGTCTCAGCGTTGACACCGTAGAGTTCCAATGTCGAAGCGGATTCCTTGGAAATATCAAAGGCTTCTGGTGCCTCGCGTTGCATTCCAAAGGCGGTTTCAAAGGAGCGAATGCGGGCCTCGAGGGTTTGGTCTGCTGCCCGAGTGTGTTGGTACGACTCATTCAATCTCTCACGGAACTGCAGTTCCATTTGTTGCAGAGATGTATCGATAGTGCGTGGCTGTAGGTTGGGCAGCGGTGTCTTTCCAGGAATCACGTGTGTCCCCTGGTGGCAGGCGGGGAGAAAGTCGCTGCCCCAAGTTTGGGCCCCTGCGTAGGGTGCGGCAGGCGCAAGGACCATGAAAGACGGTAGGTTCTGATTTTCGCTTCCCAGTCCATAGCTGACCCAGGCCCCAGCACTGGGTCTCGCGAATTGGGCTGAGCCGGTGTGCGCTGCCAAAGTTGCCTTGTCGTGTCCATCACTGTCACAGTGCATCGCGTTGAGGACACACACGTCATCAATCACCTCGGCAAGTTTCGGGAAGAGTTCGCTTACCCAAGTACCACTCTTGCCGTGTTGTTCAAACGAGTAACGCGGTTTGATCAGGAAACGCTTGAATTCACCCGCTTGATTAAGCCAACGTGATGCTGTGATTGATTTGCCGTCGTCAGTACTCAGTTGCGGTCGGTGGTTGAATGTATCGATGTGCGATACTCCACCGGTGGAGTAGAGAAAAATGACACGGTCTGCTTTGGGGGCATGATGCGCAGATTTCGCAGCGAGTGGATTGTCAGCAGCTTGACTCAGTTCGTTGCAGAGACCTGCCAATGCGGTCGCTCCGAACCCACCCGAAGCGAGTTTCAGAAATTCACGGCGTGTTGGTAAAAAGGAGTTCATGTGACGAACGGCTTTTGATTAATCCAGGTATAGAAAAGCGTTGCTTGTGAGAAGCACGCGGGCAAAGGCGGACAACGCCCGCAACTCCGTGCCGGCTTCATTAGACGGGTCGGCTTCATTAGACGGGTCGGCTTCATTAGACGGGTCGGCTGATCGTGTCTGATAGGCTGATAGGAACTCGATCCCGTTTTCAACGAGTTGGTTTTCGGGAACACGCCCATGGGCAGTCAGGAATGCCCATTCCAGCTTGGTGCGTGTATCGCCCGGGACGGCATGGATCCGTCTGGCAAATTTCGCGGCCTGTTCGTGCACAAACGGCGAGTTCATCAGGAATAATGCCTGTGAAGGGGTGGTGGTCGGCAGACGGTCAGCAACGCTCTGATTCGGGTCGGCAGCATCAAACAGGGACAAGTATGGGTCTCGACGATTACGCTGGATCATCATGTAAATGCTGCGGTGAGCCGATTCATAAACCCCGTGGAAAGGATTGTGGATGGTAAATGCCCAAGTATCGACCGGTGGAAACGGATGCGCAGTGGGCGTCGATCTGTTGAGTTGGCCGCTGACCATCAGCATCGCGTCTCGTATCGATTCAGCATCCAGTGCTCTTCGTGAAAACCGCCAGTGAAAGCGATTCGCTGGATCAATTTTCATGTTTTCATGATGGTCATCACTGCCGAGTTGGTACGTTCGGGATGACATGATGATGCGATGCAGATGCTTGATTGACCAACCGGATCTAATGAACTCCGAGGCAAGCCAGTCCAGCAGTTGGGGGTGGGTCGGGGCTTCTCCTCGTGAACCAAAGTCACTCGGAGTGCCGACAATGCCCTGACCGAAATGCCAACTCCAGACACGATTGACGAATACTCTCGCGGTCAATGGGTTGGTGGGCCGGGTGATCCAATTGGCAAGGTCCAGCCGACCACTTCCTGTCCCTGGCGTGACTGCCTGTCCACCCAGTATTTCGAGATTTCGTCGGGGAACTTCCTTGTCAAGCCGGAACGGATCACCACGTAACTGGATACGGGCATTGATGGGGTCAGCCTCTGCAACCGCGTAAGCGACAGGATAAACAGGTCGCGATGCCAGTGACTTGCGTTGCTCCGCCAAACTTTCCAGTTGGGTGTCAAGTTCTGTCAGCCGCTTCTTTTGGGAGGCTTGAGTTGCAGGATCAGCGGAACTTGTCGAGTCAGGTTTGGCAAAAGCACGAGCTTGTAGCCCAATGTTGTCAATGTCTCGTTCGCAGGCAGCGCCTGGAACATGTCCAAATCCGTCGCAGATGAAACAATCAGCGACCCCATCCCAATTGGGGTCGGTCGCTTTGTTGTCAAATTTGATGGTTGAATCAGCGGTGGCAACGGTGCCTGAGTAGGTTTTTGAAACGGGGTCGACCTCGACTTGCAGCGTGTGCCACGTTCCGGGGGTCAGCTTGCAAATGGGCTCCCATTGCTTTCCGTTTCGTAGTGCGAGTTCTCGCGAGGTTGCACTGAATTCCACGGCCAGGGATTCGACCACGCCGCGTCCCAGGTATACCCGGAATGCTCCCGGGTGTTGGGGCGAGTCGAGGGGCCTGAAATCAACCGTGAAATGGATCTTTTTCGCGGTGGTTGTGTTGAGTGCCTTTGGGAACACATAGCGGATTCCATCGGTAGGTTTGCCGCTCCCCATCCGCACGCCCGTTTTCCCAGCAGGGTGAATGTGGACAAATGGGCTTTGAGCGTCTGCTCGGAGTTCGATGGGGCCTGCGCTGACCCACGGATTTGCAAGCGGGTTGCCTGTGCTTTGTGCTTCGAAACCCAAGTCCAAGCCACCGCCACGATAGTTCGGGTTGAACTGTAACTGCTCGTCCTTCAGTTGGCTGATTTGACGATCCATTTGAGAGAGTGCTGTGGTGCGTTCGGAATCCAGTTGCGAGACCACACTGGGGGGAACAAGGGGAGGGAAATGAGCCGGACGTTTCTGTTCCTCGCCCCCGGGAAACGCCCACTTCGAACTTTGTAGGATGCCATACCACGCGTAATAGTCAGCTGCGGAGATGGGATCGTATTTGTGGTCATGGCAGCGGGCGCATCCCACGGAAAGCCCCAAGAGTGAGCGACCGAGCGAATCAATGACGTCTGCAAAATCGAGGTATTGAAACGCAGGTGAAGCTTTGTAGCCGTAGCGTTTCCCGATGGCGAGGAAACCAGTGGCGGTGACGCGGTCGGCATATTCTGAGATTGCACCCTCGCCAGCGAGAATGTCACCGGCGATTTGTTCGCGAACAAATTCATCGTAAGGCGTGTCCGCGTTGAATGCATTGATGACCCAATTGCGATACTTTGCAGCCTCGCGAACTGGATAGTCCGAACCATCACCCGCGGTGTCCGCATAGCGAGCAACGTCGAGCCAGTGACGTCCCCAACGTTCTCCATAAGCAGGTGAGTTCAGTAGCCTGTCAATCAAGGATTCAAACGCCCGCGGCGACTCATCTTCAACAAAAGTCTTGACTTCTGCAGCGGTCGGTGGCATTCCGGTCAGGTCAAAGGTCGCACGTCGAATCAAGGTCTGGCGATCAGCATTCGGAACGACTCGCAATCCTTTTTTGTCGAGATGATCTTTGATGAATGCATCGACGGGATTTTGCGACCAGGTGGCGGAGTGTATCTCAGGTGGCTCAGGTGATGTGAGAGATTTGAATGACCAGAAATTGCGCGCTTGCTGGGGATCAAGTCGCTGTGCATTCGCGCGTTCGCTCTCGCGACGCGGGTCAGTTGCGCCACTCTGAATCCAAGCTTCAATGTTCGCGATTTCACTCGCCGTTAACTTTTTGTCCGGTGGCATCTGCAGTTCCGGATCTTCGTATTTAATGGCTCGAAGCAGCAAACTGCTTTCGGGGTGTTCGGGCTCAATCGCGACGCCGCGATCACCGCCCCGCTGCCAACCCTCTCGTGAGTCCAGTCGAAACCCACCTTCTTGCTTCTGTTGACCGTGACATTCAATGCAGTGTTGTGTGAGCAGCGGGCGTATGCGGTTTTCAAAAAAATCGTCCGGCGATTCGGCTGCGTTGACGGTAGCACCTTGTTGGGCTGTGATCAAAACACAGCAAACGAGATAGCAGAGCGTTTTGTGCCGCGTCATGACGCAGGGCCCGCTGTGAAGTATCGTGGCGAGGGAGATTCGGATGGCAGATGTCATAATCACGTCACTTGCAAATTACCCCAAGACCTCAAATCCGTAGTCCCACAGCAGTGGCTGTTCATCTGCTGGTTTTTTAATGTCGCAGGGTGGATTCAGCACGCATTTGTTCAGCACGGAATGGACAACCAGTAGGGTGCCCATCATTATGCACAAAGATCGACTTCGGGTGTTCCCGGCTGCTGAGAGAAAGCCCAGGTTTCTCGAAAGCGTTGGCCGCACTGCGAGGATTCAGGAAAATTCGCGAATGCCGGCTAGCAAACGCGAAACGCCAGGTTGCTGAGATCACTTCACTCGAACGGGAACTTTCTTCAACCAATTCCTATGTCACTTTGATGCGGTTTGCATCCCATCCAACAAGGCAGCAGCTGCATCACTCTTGTTCAGAACATAGTAATGGATTCCCGGTACTTGCTGGGCCATGAGATCCGCGGTTTGTTCTCGCGCGTGGTCCACGCCTATCCGGAATTGGTCTGCCGGGTCATCCGAGGCCGTCATCGCAGAGGCGAGTTCTGAAGGAATGGCGGCCTTGCACATACTAGCAATACGGGTTGCTTGCTTGAAATTCGTGACGGGTAGGATTCCAGGGATGATTGGGATCGTTATGCCCACGGCATCGCAGCGATCGCGGAAGCGGTAGTAATCGATGTTATCGTAGAACAATTGAGTGATGATGATATCCGCACCCGCGTCGACCTTTCGTTTCAAATTGTCAAGGTCTGTCTGTGCATCAGGTGCTTCCTGGTGGACCTCCGGATAACCTGCGACTGCGATACCGAAGTCAAATTGCTCGCGGATCAAGTCCACCAACTCGTTGGCGTATTGAAGCCCTCCCTGAACCGCCTGGAATTCGGTTGTGCCCTGGGGTGGGTCGCCGCGGAGGGCAACGATGTAATCCGTTCCGCGTTCTTTTGCTTCGGTGAGATAGGCTTGCAGTTCTTCCACCGTGGAGTTCACGCAGGTCAGGTGGGAAGCAACTGGCAGGTTTGTCAGCTCACGAACCTTTTGCAGAACATCCAGCGTTGCTCCTTGAGTGGAACCACCGGCGCCATAAGTGCACGTGAAAAATGCGGGCTCAAATTGGGTCAGGCGAGTGACGTTTTCACACAGGGTATGCAAACCTGCTTCGGTCTTTGGTGGAAAAAGCTCAAACGAAATGGCGCATCGCGACGTCGTGAAATGTGACGCGAGACTCATGGTGATGCCTGTGGAAGGTGGTGATTGAAAAATTGTTCGACGTCCAATGTTTCGACGTCTGATGTTTTGACGTCCAATGTTTTGACGTCCAATGTTCGACACACGCGGCGGCGGCGGCGGCGGTGGTGGTGGTGGTGGTGGTGGTGGTGGTGCATACGGGGCACTGAGACACCGAAGGTCCCCCGGGAGACCGGTTTTTGAAGTAGTCGGTTCACCGGAAATCTGCGGTTCAGGACTGATATTAGTCCGAATCCGGTCGTTTTGCACCGGGCCACAATTTTGACGATGCATGACCATTGACCAGAACGCCTTTACGATTCCAACCGAGATACGCAGTCACGCTTGCGGGGCAATACCTCAAGGTCAGCCCACAGCGGCGTTGGTTGCTGTGGTTGGGCGAGGAACCGTGGACCAGTAAGTCGCTATGAATCGAGATTTGGCCGGCCGTTAACGGGGTGAGCTGGTGCTTGCCGTACTGTTGAGGATCTTTGACTGACTGGTTCAACACATTTTCCGATTCGCTTGCCGACGCTTCAAAATCAATCAGACCGTGACGATGCGAGCCCGTGTAGACCTCCATGCATCCGTTTTTCTGGTCTGCATCATCGATCGCAAGCCAGACCGTCACCGCTTTGGACGGTGTCAGGGGCCAATAACTACAGTCCTGATGCCAGTCGACACGTTTTCCATCCATCGGCATCTTGCAGAAAAAATGACTCCCCCAGCCAACCACGTCCTCGCCCAGCAGATCACGAACGTAAGACACCAGCAGGGGGTGGTTGAGTATGTCCCAGACACGTCCATGCTTCAGGTGCGCACTGCTAATGGAATAACTGTCTTGGCCTGAGGCTAATGTTTCCTCCAATAGTTTATCAAAGTAACTGCGGATCTCGATGATGGATCGTTGGTCGTACAGATCCAGTGGCCCTAGGTATCCCTCGCGATTCCACGTGTCGATGCAGGCAACAGAGAGGCTGCTGGGATCGTGATTGGAAGTCGGAAAAAATCGAATGTCGCGTTCAACCGTGGCAATCGATTTCTGGTCTGGGGTGATGTCGAAGTCAGTGGACTGTTGCATGGTGAAACACGAGAATCTCTGGGTGACGTTGCTGAGCGAAAGAAGGTAACGAGACCGAGTCCAGGATCGCTAGCATTTTTCATATCCGGGCTTGCGTGAAACACTCGATCTGCCGTATTTCCCTACTTATCTATAGTTTAACATCCCGGCATCCATTTCGGCAGTCTTGCTGAATGGAAACGGGGGTGCACCCTGGAACTTTTTCGTCGATTGCCTTGTCTGCGACGAATGGGGGATAGCTGGAATGTCAAATCCTGATTCCGAAAATGCATTGGCTCGTGGTCTGATGTCGATGCCGGCTGACCAAACTTGGAGTGGTATCGCATCTCGCATTGACTGGCACCAGAAACTCAGCTCAGGCAATTGCGAGGTCCAGTTGGAAACGCTGGTTGAGCTGGGAAAGCATGACAATGTTTCTGGGGTGTGCGAGTTGGTGATAGGACTTGCAGGGAGCCGGATTGATTCGCTTCGTGCTGCGGCGGCAACGGCACTCGAGAGGTCTGTGCAGCCCAGTTCTGTCGAGACTCCAGCCTTGATCGCAGCATTGGCGGATGTGACGGATGGAGAAATTAGCTACTGGGCAGCAACTTTGTTGGGTCGGCTGGGTCTGCAAGCGATGGACGCAACCGGGGCTTTGTGTGATTGCGTGCAGGAGTCTTCTTTTCTCCCCGCCAGAGAACGAGCGGTGTGGGCGTTGTTGAAAATTGGACCCGCGGCTCGCGAAGCAATGCCTGTTTTGAAATCGGTCCGTGAGACTGCGCCAGCGAGGCTCCGGACGCTTTGCCAGAATGCCATTGAGGAGATCGGAATCGGCCTCAACGCGACTGGGCAAAGAGCAGCGTAGTTGCTCATTCGGGGCGGCACGAGGCAAAGACAGGGACAAAGACAGGGACAGGGACAAAGACAGGGACAAAGACAGAGGCGACATTCACGCACGTGAGGCTCCCCACAAGTCAATGCGGTGTGACGCGCCCGCAAGTTGCGGTGAACTGATGTGAGTATCTTCTTAACGGCTTGGAAATCAAAATGGTCAGGTTTTTAAAACGCAAACGACGTTCCAGTAAAGGTAAGAAGGGTAGCGACGGGAATGGAAATGGATCTCAGAACACTGCGGGTCAGCAAGTGGCCAGCAACGGCAATGAAGCTAACGCTCGGAGTGATAAGGAGGTCCATCGACCTGCCAAGGCGCATATCCCACTCACGCGATTCATTGGTCCTGTCTTGAGTGTGGCCGGTATTTTTTTTGTGCTTAGCTTGGTTGTGACAGGCAACGTCGACCTGGCAGCGATTCATTTTGGTAGCGCTCCCAGATCGGGATCGGGATCTGCCTTTGCTGCTGGGACGCCTTCAAACATTCAGCCAGTCAGTTTGCCAGTTCCCACGGGTAAGTCTCCACAAACCATGAGTTTGGGGACGTTCAGTATCCAGAATTTTGATGCAACCAAGGCGAATGATGCCGGAATCATCTCGGTGCTTGCCAGTGTGATTTCGAGATTTGACATCGTTGCAATTCAAGGCATTTCGAAAGACGCTGCAGGCATCGCAACGCTCATGCGGAAACTCAAGGCTTCTGGTGGTCAATTTGGCTCACAAGTCAGCCCGCCTGTGGGGCGTGAAGGTGAGATGCAGTGTTTTGCGTTCATCTGGGATGAGGCAAGAATGCAATTGACGCCTGGTAGCGTTTTTGTGGTGCAGGATCCGACCGACCGCATGAAATTTGAGCCGATGGTAGGGTCGTTTGAGACACGTTTTGGTTCTACCGGCGGACGTAGTCCGTTTCGTTTCACGCTCATCAATGCCCATGCCAATCCCAGTGGGGTGAGTGTGAACTCGCCGTTGAACGAAATGAATGTTCTGGATGACGTGTATCAGAGTGTGCGGCAATATGGATATCAGAAAACCGGCGAAGAAGACTTTATTCTGCTGGGTAACTTGGGAGTCAATACGGCCGGGCTCGGAGAGTTGGGCAAAATACCAAATCTTGTTTCCATTGGTGGAGATTGTCTGACTGACACATTGCAGACAAAAACTCTCGACCACATTCTGATGGATCAGACGAGAACTCGTGAGTACACGGGACGTTTTGGTCTGGTTGATCTACAGAAGCAATTTGGGCTTACCCAGGAACAGGCCTTGATGGTGAGTGATCATCTGGTTCTGTGGGCAGAGTTCAGTGTGTATGAAGTCCCCGCTTTTAACGGCGTGGCCACCGGGAATCGGAACGCTCGAAGATATTGAAACCAGGTCCGGTGGACCACTGCTGCAAGTGAAATCGAGACTCGCCAACGGTGTGGTTTCAACACTCAAGTTGGTCGCTCCTGGCAGACCAACGGTGTACTTGCCGGGTTTTGAGTCAAACTGGCTTATGGTCTGTGAAGCACAAATATTTTGCCGCCGCGTCAGTCGCAAACAGGACTTGGTGCGGTTGTGGGATTGAGGATGTGCGTTGGCTCAGGCAGCGTTGGCTCAGGCAGCGTTGCGTTTTTCGATTTTAGCGAGCCGTGCCGCGACACGTGGGGGTGGAGTGCGCCAGCGGCGATGCAGCCACCAATACTGCTCGACAGAATCATTGATGTCTTTGGCAAGTTCCGCGTTGTACCAACGAGTCAGGGTTGTGATTGATTCGCAGTGACCCTCGGGATCGTCCTCAGGGTCAGCAATCGCCGAGCACGACATCTCGAAACGCATGGGGCTTCCTGTGATGCGAGTGGTGGAACCAATCATCATCGGCGCGTTGGAACTGAGAGCAAACAGTGAGAGTGCTTTGTGGCAGGATGCTGGGACACCGAGAAAATTCACCCAGCAACCTTTTGGCCCCGCGTGTTGGTCGGCTAGCAGGGTAAGGATTCCACCCTCTTTGAGGTGGGAATCGACCGTCGGCGCACATCCCTCTTTGTCGACCATGTGTTGACCTTTGGCGCTGCGAAAGCGTTGTACCCAGTGATGCAGAAAGATGTTATCGAGTTTTCGGGCGATCGTCAGGGTGCTAAATCCCATCAGTCCGGTGAGGTATCCGCCAACCTCGAAATTTCCAAAATGCCCAGTGACGGTGACCTTGGGGCGGCGGCTCAGGAGGTGGCGAAGGGTTTGGCGATTCTCGCGAAAGACGATGTAATCGCTCCAGTTGGTCAGGTGCAGACGGCGTTGCGCCCAGGCGATTTCACAGACCATCAGCAGCAAGTGGTGCCACATGGCGTATTCAAGACGTTTGCGATCCTGGTCGGAGGCGTCTGGGAAGATCTGGTCGAGATTCTGTTTTGTGATGTCATGACGGATCTTGAGCGGTCCTGTCGCCAGCCATGCCAGCCCGTGGCAAAGTCGATCGCCCATGTCAGTGGGCAGCGTTTGGAGCACTGAAATCAGAATGCGAACGGTAGCGTAAAGCACGAAATCGATGCACAGCGTGGTGATTCGCTGAAAACGCTGCCGGTAGTTGTTGTTCATCACTGCCGCAGTCACGGTGGCTTCCTTGCATTCGGTTCTCAAAACTGCCGTAATTGTCGCCAATTTGCGGATTCGAAATCCAGATGAATTCGCACGGCTTGTTAGTTTTGCTGCGAGAGTACACGATTGTCAGGGTGCGGCCCTGATTTGGGGGCCATTTTCCTGTTCAAGAAGCGGATTTGTTGGAATGAACGAACCTTGTGCTGTGGTTCTGGCGGCTGGAAAGGGGACTCGCATGAAGAGCGAACTGCCCAAAGTTCTCTGTCCCGTCGTCGGCAGGCCCATGATCCACTTTGTGCTTGATGCACTCGAAAAGGCCGGGATTCGGCGACATATTGTGGTCGTGGGACACGAATCAGACATGGTAGAGGCAGAATTGAAGGCTCGCGGTGGAGATCGTCATTTCGTGTTGCAAAGTCCCCAGTTAGGGACGGGACATGCCGTTCAGGTGTGTCGGGAAATTCTTGCCCAGCAGCAGGGGCCCACGATCGTCGTCGCGGGGGATTCTCCTCTGATACAGGCTTCCAGTCTCGAGGAACTCCTGCAGCATTTTGAGCAAACACAGCCTGCCTTGTTGCTGGGTACCTTGGAAAAGGCCGATCCCACAGGATTGGGCCGCATCGTTCGTGATTCACAGGGAGAATTCACGGGGATCGTTGAACACAAGGATGCTTCTGCCGAAGAATTGGCGATTCGTGAGGTGAACATGAGCACCTATCTGTTCCAAACCCCGGATTTGTTGCAGGTTTTGGAACAACTGAGCGACGACAACGCCCAGTCTGAGTACTATTTAACAGATTGTGCGAGATTGCTCCGTGAGGCGGGGCGACCGGTGGCAGCGGTCCCGGTTCTCAAAGAGTGCGAATCATTGTCGATCAACAACGTCGACGAACTCAGTCAAGTTGACGAAAAAATGCGAGCTATGGGTTATGCGTGAACTGAAAATTTTCAGTGGTCGTGGCAACTTCGATTTGTCCGCGAAAATCTGTAGACATCTGCATCTAGAGCCAGCTGCCATCACGCTCGGGAAATTTCCCGATGGTGAGAATTTCTGCAAGCTGGATGAGGATGTTCGAGGTCGCGATATCTTCCTTGTTCAGCCCACGGCACCCCCGGTCAATGACAACCTGATGGAGTTGTTGATCATGATCGACTGTTGCAAACGTGCCAGTGCCGAGCGAATCACGGCGGTGATTCCTTATTATGGATATGCACGCCAGGACCGCAAAGATGAGGGCCGTGTTCCCATCACGGCCAAACTGGCGGCTAATTTGGTGACCCGCGCCGGTGCTGACCGTGTATTGACGATGGATCTTCACGCAGCACAAATCCAAGGATTCTTTGACGTACCGGTGGACCATCTCTATGCGGCCCCCGTCCTGAATGAACACTTCAGCGATCTCGGTATGGAGGGCGATGATATCGTCGTTGTGAGCCCGGACGAAGGAAGCATCAAACGTGCCCTCGGCCATAGCAAACGACTCGGTGGCACGCTGGCGATCGTAGACAAAAGACGGACCAGTGCGTTGGAGGTCCGTCAAAGCACCATCATTGGCGGCCCGGTCGATGGAAAAGTTGCGCTGCTGTTTGACGACATGATCAGTACAGCGGGCTCCATTTGTGGCGCAGCCCGACTGGTTCATGAGGCTGGTGCCAGAGAAATTCACATCGCGGCCACGCATGGTGTGATGTGTGGACCGGCAATCGAAAAATTGCGTGACGCGCCGATCAATTCGATTGTGGTGACAGATTCGATTCCAATCCCCGAAGAAAAGCAGCTACCCAATCTGGTCAAACTGACGGTCGCACCATTGCTGGCTGAGGCCATCAAACGCATTCATCACGATCAGTCGATCAGTGAGTTGTTTCGGGAGCGGTGAGTCACAGGCAGGCTGGTTCCACCGTTCATTGGCTAATGGGCGTTTGTGCGGCCTGAGTGAGGCCTCAATCATCTCTTACCAGCAGTGATAAACCATCTGGAACGCCTTCATGATTCGGCATGCAAGGCGACTGATTCGGCATGCAAGGTGACTCTGGCAGGCGAGGCGAGGCATGGTGACAAATACACGGTTTGGGATCATCGGAGGTGGAGCACTGGGCGGGCTGTATGGTTGCCTGTTGGCCAAAGCCGGTTACGAAGTCCATTTCCTGCTCCACAGTGACGTTGATCACGTTCGCAGGCATGGCTGGAAGGTCGAAACACCGTTGGGTGATTTTGAGCTCGCCGATGTGTTGGTTCATGCTTCGGCCGAATCAATGCCGCCCTGTGATGTCACTGTGGTTGCATTGAAAACCACGCAGAATGGAATTCTGGCTGAGCTTTTGCCAAAGCCGACCTCGCAAGGTGGTCGTGTTCTGGTGCTGCAGAACGGGTTGGACATCGAGCGGGATTCAGCAGCCGTCGTCGGACCTGAACGTGTGCTGGGAGGGTGTTGTTTCCTGTGCAGCAATAAGGTGGGGCCCGGACATGTCAGGCATCTTGACCATGGACGGATCCTGTTGGGTGACTATCACCCTTCAGGCGAGCAGGTTTCCCAGCATGCATTGGCGATCTGTGATGATTTGGTGCATGCCGGAATTGACGCAAAGGTGGTGGCCGATCTGGCCACGGCTCGGTGGAAAAAATTGATCTGGAATATCCCTTTCAATGGTTTGTCCGTTGCGCTCAATGCGTCGACTGATGAGTTGATGGACAATCCGGAATCCTGTGCGTTGGCTCGAAGTCTGATGAAGGAAGTGCATCAGGCGGCGGCGGCATGTGGCTCGGTCATGAGCGGGAGGGTGATTGAAACAACGCTCGAGGTGACAAGGGAAATGGTGCCGTATGACAGCAGCATGAGACTTGATTATCTGAATCACAGACCGATGGAAGTTGAAGCGATCTTTGGGAATCCAATTCGGGCCGCGATTGAGCGCGGTTGTGAAATGCCGCGCGTGCAAGTGCTTTATCGGCAGCTCTTGTTTCTCAATCAGCAACGCCTGGCGTCACGAATCGCAGCACAATGAAAGAAAAACCGGTAGTCATGCTGCGGCCAAGCCCCGGGATTGGCTGCTCATGTCCCTGTCATTTGCTGCCGTGCAACAATTCGTCAAAATTCAGTTCCAATTGTGTGTCCTGGTCATCGCCACCAAGTTCACGAAAAATCAGGCTGGGTTGGATGTCGCGACTGTTTTGATATTTATCACTGCAGTACGATTCGGCTTCACCTTCCAACGACAGGTAATAAATCTGACACACTTCCATGTTGGGGTAGATGCGAACAGGCTGAACACAGTGCATTTCCAACGTCCATGTGCCGCAGTAACCCACATCGCCAACGCTGCCACCGGGATTGATGAACAGTCCGAGACGTCCCAGAGAACTGCGGCCCTGAATCATTGGAACCACGCTACGGGTCTCGGTGTATTCCACCGTGCGACCGAGGTACAGCAGATTGGGCTGCAGAGTGAGCCCTTCCGGGGGAATCTCAAGCCGCCGGTAGCGATTGGGAGAGGCTGCATCAAGGACCACTTCTTCGTAAACGAGTAGTTCGTCGTGCAGGGCAAGGTTGTAACTGTTGGGGTTGAGACGCTCCTCTGAAAAAGGCTCAATCCGCAAGTCTTTATCCTTGCGTCGCAAGATCTCGTGACCCGAAAGCAGCATGATCAGTCTTGGTGTGTTGCGGAAAATTCGGGAAGAGGTGCTTCGTCAAACAAACCCGAGAGGAAAACCCCAGAGTTTGATTTATGGTGGGGTTCACACCCCTGTGCCCGAGATTGTCGGGGACGAATGGCGGCTCGTCAATCATTTCCCCTCGCACCAATGGAAGATGGTCGCGTATATTAAGATATCAGCCACACGGAGCGGTATTTTCGCTACTTTTTGTCACCGAAACTGTTTTCCGTAGATCACGCCTAATCAGCAAAACAAGGAAACCTACGCGATGTCGCACGTTGATCAGAATAATCCATACGCCGTAAATCTGGAAAATGCAGTCATTTCCGCGCCGGAAAGTGTACGGGCTGCCTTCATTCGACGCACTTACACCCATTTGACAGGGGCTATTTTGGCACTGATCGGGCTGGAATTCGTGCTTTTTAATGCCGTTCCGCAAGCAACCATGCAAGGCATGGTTGCCACCATGACGGGTGGCTACGGCTGGCTGTTGGTCATGGTCGGTTTCATGGCTGTGAGTTGGGTGGCACGTAGTTGGGCCAATAGTGGTTCTTCTGCACCGATTCAATACGCCGGTTTGGCTTTGTACGTGGGTGCGTGGGGCGTGATGCTGCTACCCATCCTCTACATCTGTATCAGTGTTTTGGGTGAACCCAGTTTGCCCGCTACGGCCGCAGTGATCACCGGAGTTGCGTTCCTTGGATTGACCGCGGTCGCGTTCATCACCCGCGCTGACCTGAGCAATTGGGGCCGCTATCTGATGATCGGTGGATTTGTTGCGATGGGAGTCATTGTTGCTGGAATTCTCTTCGGATTTTCGCTTGGACTGTGGTTCTCAGCGGTGATGGTCGCCTTCATGTGTGCCTACATCCTTTACGACACGTCCAACGTAATCCACCACTTTGGGGTCGATCAGCACGTTGCGGCTTCCTTGGTGCTGTTTGCTGATGTCGTGATGCTGTTCTTCTACGTGCTGAGGATCCTGATGGCGTCACGCGAGTAAACGCTCGCCCAAAGTTGAAAGCCTGCTCGCGTTTTTGGTGAACCGGCCAATGACACCCGTCTGGTCGTACTGCTCAGAGCTATGTCGCACCGCAATGCGACCGTGGATGTCTGAGTGATTAGATGGGTGCGGAGGGTGACTACAGAAATAATTGCTCGGAATTGTGCACGCACTGAGCGTTTGACAGCGGTCCTAAACTAAACTGAAGGGAAGGTCGGAAGTCTGCTGGCTGTTGCTGAACCAAGTCCGCCCATGACACCCGGTCTTCCCAGCATTGACAAAACTTACCTCGTGGAATTGGCGAGATAAGATCACGAAGGAATCTTCGTTGACACTGCCTGCTCGAATTTCCGCGTACGGTAGTTTGTTGGCACGGTAGTTTGTTGGCACGGTAGTTTGTTGGCGTTGGTGTTGGAGTTTGTTACTGCTGGTGTTTGTTGCGCTGTTGTTTGTTCAGGAGACAAGTGATGGACGATCTGGATGCTGTGACTCGATTGCCAGACGATTTTGACGGTCGGGTGAGGTTGTTTCCTTTGCCTGACCAAGTGCTTTTTCCGCACGCCATGCAGCCTTTGCACATCTTTGAGCCAAGGTATTGCGAAATGCTCAGTGAGGCTCTTGCTGGTGATCATCTGATTGCGATGTCCACACTGACCGGGGGTGACAGCAGCGGGATTCTTGCGGATCCAACGATCGCATCCACCGTGTGTCTCGGCCGGATTATTTCGCACGCCGAGGTAGAAGAGGGGCGGCACAATATTCTTCTGGTTGGGGTTCGACCAGCTCGAGTGGTCACTGAGTTAGACACAGGGCGGGCGTTTCGCATGGCTGCGGTTGACGTTTTGGATGATGTTTATCCACCCGCTGGTGCAACACAGCGGGGTCAACTCAAAAGTGAACTGCTCGAAGCGTTTGGCGAAGTGATTCCCGCGAGTGTCAATGCTCAGCAGAATTTACACGATCTGATGGCCGGACAAATGGGGTTGGGGCCGATTACGGACATCATCTCCTACACGCTCCCGTTCACGGTTGAGGAGAAGTTGCGGCTGCTTGGCGATGCGAACGTCGATTCCAGAGCCACCGAGCTTGTCGGCCTATTGCGTAGTGGCAGCGTTGACTTGCAATCAGGGTCCACGGTTGAGCTCGCGGAGAACACACGGGACAATCAGCAATTTCCGCCTCCCTTTAGCCTCAACTGAGCACGAGTGAATTCTCGGCACTGCCTGATGGTGTGGCACTGCCTGATGGTGTGGGGAACAACGCGACGCATGACCTGATGCGGGCACTTCACGCTGCATGCACCTCGCTAGCTAGCTTGAAAAGCGATGCTTTCAGTTGTACCGACTTTGGACGCGTTGCCGTGAATACGTCAGCCCAAAACAAATTGTTTTGATGGTCTATTGACCAAAACGCGGTGCTGGGGTGGGAATTGTATCGAGGATTGCTTTGACCATCTTCAATGCCGCTGCCCGCTTTTCAGGTGCTTTTTCCGGAAACCCAATTTCAGCGGTCAGGAAACCACGCTTCGGATCCCGCTTGACCCCTTTGAAGCCAACGTCTTCCAGATCAACACCCAAAATGCAAGCGATGGAGGCGATTGCCAAATCGCCCAGTTGGGTCTCGATTCTGCCTTGTGCCGTAAAAGAGGCTTCGGTGCTTGAACGGGGGTTGCTCAGAAGTGTGCTAATGGCCAAAAGATCACTCTGATTTCCAAACCTTGCCATCGCCTGTAAGCTTGCAGCCAAGGCGTGAAAGCTGACGTTTTTGTGGTTCGCGATGGTGTCGTGAGCTAGAAGACGACTGGCCTCGCGGAGGTTCCAGTCCATGCCGTACAAAAACACCTTCTCGCGATTTTCTATACTCGTTTGTCGCATCCATTTATCAAGTAACATGCTGTAAGGGGGGAACAGCCGCGTGTTCTTGCGGAGGCCGGTTCCCGTCTCACATTGCAATACCCTTAAGATAAGAAGTTCACAGGCAGATGGCATTTTGACGTTAGGGTCGGTGAGCGGCAGCAGAAGAGCAAAAGCGTCTGCGTTGGTCGGGAAACGCCTGTTTTGTGTTGCTTGAACGGTGGCGATGGCCTTTTCCAACGCAATGCTTCGGTCGCGTGTTGTAAGTTGCCATTGCATTGATTCTGGCACAGCGGGATGGTCTTGCACGAGATTGATGAACAGCTGTCGGGTGGTGAAACTGTCCTCTTTCAAAATATTTTTTATTTCCGCCCAGCCTTCAAAGTTCACATCCTTCATCGCCAGGAAGTCCTCAGTTTTGACTTCGATCAGACCATCAATGAGTCGGTCGACCAATTCACTGATTCGGCTTTTGGTGTCTTGATCTGTCGTGACTTGCAACTGTTTCCTCAGACTTCTCAGCGCCGGAACTCCGATTTGGAAAAGCTCGCTTGATGCGTTTTCACGTAGCAAAAAATTGGGAGCTGCCAGTTGTTCGATCAGGGCGTTTATTTTCGCTTGCTGTTCAGGGGTTGGGGTTGTTTCGTCAGCGCCGTCGGCCAGCGTTTGTTGGCTTGACGTTTGTTGTGTGTTTGGATCCTGTGCAGTGTTTGCGGTGGGGGTTGTCGCGTCTTTGGTGTCCTGGCTCAACACCTGGCCAGAGCACGCAAGCCAAAGAAAGCACGCAAGCCAAAGTAACAGCACCGCGCTGGCAGATGACCGATTCAACGCTCGGATGCTCGCAATACTGTTCGGCATCATTCCGATCCCTTATGGGTGGCTCTCGGGGGTGAGCTAGGGTAGGGGGTTTTGGCTGCCCTCAAGAGGGAAGCCCGTGATCACGTTGATCGGAGGTTTAGCATGAATCGTCACTTCGGGGGAAGCTGGGAAGCTCGAGGTACCATTTCCAGAGCTCACAGCTGATCTATTCGTTAGATTCCACCCGACATAACGGTTATTAGTTTACATCAAACAGCGAGGTGTCGGTGTTCCAGAATTGTAGCGGGCTGCGAAGCTACAGCGATTAAACTAGTTGACCAGATGTTCTCGGGTGAGACCCCTTAGGAAAACGCGAAAACGGTTGTCGATTTCCGGTTTGGTGGGTAACCTTATGTATGACGCAAGCGGAACTTCTTCGCTAGCAACGCGTCCCTTTGAGGGATTTGCGGCCGATTGCAGCCTCTACCTGCTAAAGAGCCATGCCAACAAATATGTCGATTGATTCTGACGCCAGCGACTTGGGTCGTGGGGCGAACAATGAGGCCGATACGGTCTCTGAGCTTGACGATTCCCGCCCATCACGCGGATTTTCTGAGACCTCTTCGGGGAAGCACCTCGAACAGGAGGGGGGTTTGCCCGCTGGCGAAACCTCGGCTGATGTCAAAGAGCGGTTGCAGCAAGCCGGTTGTTCTACCCAAAGTGTCCATGCGGGTGAAAAACGCCAGAAGGCCGAAGGCTCCATCTCTGCTCCGATTTTCACGGCGTCCACCTTCACCTTCGAGTCGACTGACTCGTTGATGCGGTTTGTCGAAGGCAAAGAAGATCGTGATGAATACGGTCGTTATGGCACGCCCAATGAGCGTACTTGCGAAGCGAAACTTGCGGCTCTGGAAGGTGCAGAAGAAGCGATTATTTACAGCTCTGGCATGGCTGCGATCGTCGGTTTGCTGATGAGTCGTTTGAGTGCGGGTGATGAAATCGTGTTCTTCGATCAGTGTTACCATCGCAGTCGAGAATTCTGCGCAAAGCACTTGGCCCGCTTCGGGGTCGTTACCCGTGAGGTTCCCACCGGCGATTTCGATGCGATGGAGGCGGCTATCAACTCGAACACAAAAATGCTTGTAAGTGAATCTCCCACCAATCCGCACCTGACTGCCGTCGATCTGGAAAAGTTTGTCGCGTTAGGAAAGGCAACGGAGGTCGAAACTTTAATCGATGCCACTCTCGCAACGCCATTCAATCTCCGTCCGATCGAGTACGGTGTCGATTTTGTATTGCACTCAGCCACGAAGTACTTGGGAGGGCATAACGATTTACTGGCGGGGGTGATCTGCGGACGCAGCGAGGCTCTTGAACCCGTGCGTTCGCTGCGAGGTATCCTCGGAAGTGTCAATTCAGCACACAACATGTACTTGCTGGAAAGAGGACTAAAGACATTTGAATTGCGGATGCAGCGGCATAACGAGAATGGTCAGCGAATCGCCGAATTCCTTGAACAACATCCGCGTGTCGAACGAGTGTATTACCCCGGATTGACTTCGCATCCTACTCATGAAATTGCGGCGTCCCAAATGCCTGGATTCGGCGGTTTGATCACCTTTTTGGTCAAGGACGCAGACTGGAAGAAGACCTCGCAGATCGTTGATGCTGCCAAAATCCCGCGAATCGCGCCCAGTTTGGGTGGGGTCGAATCGTTGATTGAACAACCACTCGTGATGAGCTACTTCCACTGTACGCCGGAGGAGCGAGCAAGGTTTGGGATCTACGACAACATGATCCGTATGTCGTGTGGAATAGAGAATGCCGAGGACTTGATTGCGGATCTGAAACAGGCTTTGGAAGCGTGATTGTAAAGCCGGGCTGCATGCTCGCCATGCGCGAAGCCACGCATGGGCATAAGGTGAGGTAGCTGGGTGTCCAAAGGGATGATCTACTTGGGCTGCGTCGCAGGGACGGTCGACTCGACGGCAGGTGGGTTGACGATCATCGCACTTGTCTTGGTTTGGCGAAACGTTGCTGGACACATACGCTCCGTCAACGCCACATGAAATTCTTGTCCAACGCCATGGTCATGGCACAAAGTCTCTTTTTAACTTCGAATGGGTCACGGAAGTGAATGAAATGAGTGAACGAGATAATCAGCCCAAGTTGGATTCTGCAGATAGTTTCCGGACACGGGCGATTCATGTTGGCAACGAGGTTGACCCAGCCACGGGAGCGGTGATTCCACCCGTCCATTTTGCCAGCACGTTTGAACAACCTGCTGCAGGTGAATGGGGCAAATTTGATTATTCACGTAGTGGCAATCCCACTCGCAGTCAAATGCAATGCACCTTGGCGTCGCTGGAAGGTGCGATTGGTTCTTTAGCGTTTTCTTCGGGTATGGCTGCAATTCATTGTGTCACGATGATGTTGAAAACAGGAGACCATGTGGTGGCCGGCTGTGACTTGTATGGCGGCGCTTATCGGTTGTTGCATAAAGTCTGCGATAGGTCCGGAGTGGAGGTGACGTTGGTTGATATGACGGACACTTCTGCGGTCGCACAGGCTATCAATCAGAATACCAAGCTTGTGTGGGCTGAAACCATCGGTAATCCTCGGTTGAGTATTCCGAATCTGGCCGAACTGGCAGGGGTTGCGCACGCGAAGGGAGCGCTCATTGGGGTGGACAATACCTTTGGCACTCCCGTTCTGATCCGCCCTCTGGAGCACGGGGTCGACATCGTCATGCACTCGGCGACAAAGTATTTGGGAGGTCATAGTGACTGCCTTGGAGGAACGCTCGCTGTTTCGGATCAGAGCCTGTTAGATGAACTGTATTTTCTGCAAAATGCGACTGGTGCCGTGCTCGACCCGTTGACCTGTTTCTTGGTCTCGCGGGGAATGAAAACGCTTGACCTGAGGGTGCGGGCCCAGAGTGAGACGGCCTTGAAATTGGCAGAATTTCTGGAAGCTCATCCCCGAGTTTCCAACGTGCTTTACCCAGGCCTGGAGTCCCATCCGCAGCATCGACTCGCAGGTGAGATTTTTGAAGGTGGCTTCGGCGCTATGCTTACCTTCGAACTCGATGGGACGATTGAACAGACAGCGGCAGCGTGCGGGGCGACGCGGTTGTTTCGACTTGCAGTCAGTTTAGGGGCGGTGGAGTCGCTGATCGAACAACCTGCCACAATGTCGCATGCCAGTTACGATCCCGTTGATCGAGCTCGGTTTGGAATCAGTGATGGACTGATACGACTTTCAGTGGGGTTGGAGTCATTTGAAGATCTCAGAGCTGATATTGAGCAAGCGATCGCCTGAGCGTGGACTTTGGCAGCCACGATGTAGAAAACCGACCCGATTCGCTTGTCCTCGATTTGCTTGCTCTCGATTCGCTATTTGCAAGAGCGATTACTGATCAGGGAGTTGGGAGTTGCTGCCCTGAAAGATGCGTGAGAAAACGGTCGCCGTTCATGGCCCGCTGGAAGCTTCGCGTCGTCTGTTTTGTGCCGCTTCGCGTTGTTTATTTTGTTCCGCTTAGCTTCGTCGGTTTTGTTCCGCTCCGTGTCGTCGGTTTTGTGCCGCTTCGCGTCGTCTGTTTTGTGCCGCTTCGCGTCGTCTGTTTTGTGCCGCTTCGCGTCGTCGGTTTTGTGCCGCTTCGCGTCGATGCAGATGCACTCTTTTCCATTGCGCAGGAATATTTTTTGATTGGCAAATGCTGGCGCTGCCCACACGACTTTGCGACCAAACGCAACGTCGGTGGAATCCAGGACATGGGTTCGGTCCAGCTCTTGGTAGCCTTGGCGACTCATCTTTGCAATCACAAGATCTCCCTGTTCTGTGAACAGCCAATATCGATCGGATTGCCTGATGATGAAGGCGGTTCCTGTTCGAAGTGCTCGCTTTGAGTGCAGTGGCTCCAAACTGCTCCAGACACGCTTCCCGGTCGCGAAGTCGATACCAAATAGAGTTCCATCCTGGTGAAAACCATACAGCATGTCCTGATCTAAAAATGGCTGGACGTTGACCGGTGAGATGGCAGCGTCAGAAATATCCTGCCATAGCATGGTGGCTCCGGGTTGGTCCTCTGAGAGTCTGAGCATTATGTTCTTTTTCGAGAATCCGGCAGCGTACAACAGGTTCCCGGACTTGATGGGTGACATGATCACGGATCCGTTGGATGCCTGGTAATCGATCGTCCAATAGTGTTTGCCATTGTCAGGGTTGAGGGCACTGACACCGTCGGGATGGAAGATGATCAGCTGAGGTCTGCCAGCTGCCCTGATGAGGACAGGGGGAGCGTAACCTTGACCACTTGATGACAGCGATCTCCAAGTCTCTTTTCCGGTGAATTTGTTGAGGGCGATGACAAGAGAGTCTGGACCGCCAGCGATGCAGATCAGTTTGTCGTCGACAACCAGCGGGTGACCGGCATAACCCCAAATCGCCGGTTGGGTTGAATAGTCGGCCGGCAGGTTGCGTGACCAGCGAGCATGGCCCGTCGTCGCATCAAGGCAGTGGAGCTTGCCTTCGGCTCCGAGCGTGTAAACACGATCTTCGTCAATATTGGGAGTGCACCGCGGCCCTGCGGGATAGGAAATTGTATAAGTGACTGGATCCTCATGTTTCCAAAGTAGTGACCCAGTGCGTTCATCCAAGCAGAGGATCCGTTCTTTGCCACGCGAAATTATGCCTTGTGGTGATTCGTTGAGGGGAAGCTCGGGTTGAAAATCAGCGATGTAGACCCTTCCCCGGGAAACCGCAGGACCCGCATATCCGCCGCCGACGGGATGACGCCACAGAATGTTCACGCCCAACTTTGGAAACGACTCAATGATGTTCGATTCACGCCATACGTTGTCCCGGTTGCGACCCATCCATTGGGGCCAATCTTCGGCCAGACAGACAGGATTCGGAGGCGACAACAACCAAGCCAGGGTGAATAATATCAGTGAAATCAGCGGTGAGCGTGAGGATCGCAATTTGCACATGAATCCACTCGTGCGGTCTGAGTGACCGAGGATAATCAAAGACGCGTGAAACCGAATCATCAGTTTTACCACTTTGTCTCCATGCCGTGTGGGTGGAATGCCCGATATCAAACACCGTGCTGGTTCGGTAAACAGCGTGGCGTACAATGGACGCAGATGTCAGATCGTGCCATCAGATCGTTAGCGGCGATTGTGAGTTAACGCAGTCTCAGAAATGCAGTAGGGCAGGAGCACCGATGTTAAAACGTATTCTGGTTGGTGCTATGATCCGTGTGATCCGGTTTTATCAGGTTGGGATCAGCCCCCTGTTGGGGCCTTGTTGCCGTTTTACACCGACCTGCAGTCAGTATGGAATTGAGGCAATTCGCAAGTACGGTCCGATCGGGGGAGTTTGGAGGACTGCTTGGCGGATTCTACGCTGTAATCCTTGGTGCAAGGGTGGTCACGATCCACCATGATAAGTCGCAGGGGAGGGAGAGTCCGGGGTTCTAATCGCGTTGAATCAGCTCACGGTTCCCTCGTGTACCCAAGGCGCGCCAGAGTTCGAGATCCACTGAATCGGTAATGCTGCTGACAGAGCCATCAAGAAAGGTGGCATGGACCATGCCAATGTGGTAACTACGCGAGTTGATCGATGCGTAGGTTGGATTGCCGGCGATCCCGTTTTTGCCTTCCTGCCATGAATTGAAATCGATGTCGTAGATATTGCCATCGCTGTGCGTGTACACGCAATTTGTGTTGGGCGGCATCGTGGTAGTGACGCCGGTGTGGTGGACTCGACCATCAGGCCATTCCGTATGTCCCGTGTTCTTGAACTGTGATGCGAGAGCCGCGTTTGCAACCACATCCTCCGCATATCGGGGAACAGCCGTATCGGCTGGACCACCATTACGCAGATAGTGAGTCCACGCTTTGACCTCCGCAGCCAGCAGGGTTTGGCTCGTTCCGTCCAGGCAGTCGCGGTACCGGAGAAATGAGTTAGGAAAAAACATGCCGTCGCCGCCCTTGTTGGTGGTGGGGTCATAGACATACCAAGTTCCAAAATTGAATCCGTAAGTGGTCGGGTAAAGCAGTGGCCGCCCCCGACCCGGATTCCGCACCTGGTCGCTGCCAGGGTCGCTTGGGCAGGCGTAGATCGCCAACTTGATATTGTCGATCGCCGATTGGTTATCCCAACCGATTGATAAGTCAATCTTCTCGTAAAGACTGCCCTGCTCGTGAAATGGCAATATTCGGCCATGCACGCCCCAGGAACCATTGTTCCCGGTACTGGTCACCGTCCGATCCACCACCGAGGATGGTGGAAATTTCTTGTATGCACTCTCGTAGTTTTGGCAAGCCAGAGAAATCTGCTTCAAATTGTTCTGGCACTGCATGCGTCGGGCAGCTTCCCGAGCCGCCTGCACGGCAGGTAGAAGCAGTCCGACAAGTACCCCAATGATTGCGATCACGACGAGTAGCTCCACAAGGGTGAAGCCGCTGTGACGTTCGTTTTTATGATTGTTTCTGCGTGTCATCATCTGGTAGCAGGCAAATGTTCGTTGGTCAAACAGGATAAATATTGTTGGGCCGTTTCTATCTTCTATCTTGATTCGAGCAACTTCTGTGCCAAACGTAAGATGTGGCGATTGAATAGAATTTCAATGCCTAGATAGAGCAACTTTACTGAATGAGATGGATATTCCGCCAAGAGGTTGCCTGTTTCACCGATGTGGAATCGGACTTGCTTGGGTTGCGGAGATCCGTCAAGGCATGGCAATCTGTCGGCAGGGGAGCATGCCAAGTATTCTGGCCGCTAGAGGGAAAGCTCGGCTTTTGTATCTCGCCGATCAGGGGAGTGGTGAAGCAGGGGAGTGCTAAAGCAGGGGAGTGCTAAAGCAGGGGAGTGGTGAAGCAGGGGAGTGCTGAAGCAGGGGAGTGCTGAAGCAGGGGAGTGCTGAAGCAGGGGAGTGGTGAAGCAGGGGAGTGCTGAAGCGGGGGTGTGGTGAAGCAGGGGATAGACCGCCTGCAGGGCATTGGTCCGTGAGAAGGAAAAAGGCCGTGGCTGCGGGATGCCGTCATGAAGAAGATTTCGTACCCCCGCGGCGTGAGGGGTGTGGTTTTACTGTTTTGAGGATCCGTTTTGCTAAATCGATTTCAGTCATTGAGAGTGCGTTTGCTCTTTCCTCTTCTTGCGGTCGCCGTGGTGGCATCGCTGGGGGTGGCTGCCGCATCATATTGGTTGGGTGATCGTTGGGAACGTCAGCAAGTCGCACGCAGGTATCAAGAAATTGAATCCACGTTAAGCACTGCATCGTTCCCGTTGACGCCTTTGGTTGTGAAGTCGATTGCCGATTTGACTGGTACTGATCTGATCACCTTGGATGAAAATAATATTGTCTCGCAATCAAGTCTGCCATTGCCATCCGGTTCGTCGATTGAGAGGTTGGTATTGAAACATCAGAAGCGGTTTTCCGATGACGTAATAGCGATTGCATCTGAAAACTATCGATACTCAACCTTTGCCTTGCGTACTGCAACACAGGACAATCAGCTTTGGGTAGCTGTCTTGTTCAACGAGTCTGATTTGCGAGAAGCACGCTGGCGGATGGCAAGCTTTCCGCTGCTCACAGGATTGTCCACGATCATTCTGTTGACCTCCGTGACGCTACTCTTTGCAAGCAGGTTGGTGCGGCGGTTATCTACCTTGCAGGAGTGTGTTGGACGAATATCAGCGGGGGAGTTCACTGCAATCGTTCCTAACGAGGCAAATGACGAGGTTGGCAGGCTTGGGGTTGCTGTCACTCGGATGAGCGAGCAATTGCTGAAAATGCAGGAAAGATTGCAGCGCCAACAGGGAGAAAAAGTTCTCCATCAGGTTGCCGGTGGACTGGCACATCAGTTGCGTAACAGTATCACCGGAGCCAGAATGGCGCTTGAGTTGCACCAGCAGAGATGCGAACTGTCGGATGACAGTCTCGATGTCGCGTTGGGTCAGCTTGAGGAAACCGAGGCTCATGTCCGAAGGTTACTGACCGTGGCATCGGGTAGAGAAGAACCGGAGTCGCCAGAGATCGCTTTGGCATGCCTGCAGGACTCGATGCGGGCGCTGATCACAACCGCCAAACACCTCAGAATCGAACTCAATACGAACTTTGCACCAGAACTCGGTAACGTCAGGGTCAGTGATGGGCCAAGTTTACAGGCAGCGTTTTCCAATCTTGTGCTCAATGCGATGTATGAGGGAAGCCGAGTAACAGTTGAGTGTGCATTACTTTCGGAAGACGTTGAGCCGACCCGAGGCACATTGGAAAATCGAGCGGATGGGCGAAAGCCTGGCTCCGCAGCGAATGTTCATCCTCTGGCCAGTGTGCAAATGTCAGGGGATTTCGCATTGTTGACGGTGTGTGACAACGGCAAGGGACCGCCGCCTGATGTTGCCAGCGAAATATTCGAGCCGTTTGTCACTTCAAAACCAGAAGGATTGGGGCTTGGGTTGCCCCTCGTGGCAAGATGTGCCCGCCGATTGGATGGCGCAGTGCATTGGGATCGCGTTGACCAGCAAACAAGGTTTTCACTCAGGTTTCGAGTTTCAACACCACCGGCCGACGCGGATGGATTCGAGCAGAATGCGAGCGTGATCAAATGAGTAAACAAACGGCATGCACCATTCTTGTTGTGGATGATGAACCTTCAATCTGCTGGGGTTTCGAGCGGTTGCTCACTGAGCAGGGTCACAGGGTATTGACTGCGTCCTCGGCCGAAGAAGGGCTTGAAAAAGCCACTGCCCATCCGATTGATTTACTGGTGCTCGATGTGCGGTTGCCGGGAGAAGATGGAATCAGTGCGTTGCCACGCTTTCGGCACGCCATCGGTGATGCGCCTGTGGTTGTCATGACTGCCTTTGGTGATCTGGAGACCGCTGTGGCTGCAATTCATGGTGGAGCCAGTGAGTATCTGACCAAACCGTTCAAGCTGGAAGATGCTTCACGAGTCTGTCAGGCCATGTTGGTGCAATCCCAGCAAGATCAACAGCAGGTCTTCGATGCCTCCGAAATCCAACCCGCAGATGGTTCGGTCCTTGTCGGGCGATCAGCCGCGATGCAACAGGTGTTCCGGCGAATTGCACTGGTCGCGGATAGCGAACTGTCCGTGCTGATTACGGGTGAAACCGGGACGGGCAAGGAACTGGTTGCCGCTGCAATTCATCGACACAGTCGGAGACGGGATGCTTCCTATGTTGCCATTGCGCCGGTGTCGCTCAGTGAGTCGGTGATTGAAAGTGAGTTGTTTGGGCATGCGAAGGGCGCGTTCACGGGGGCCGCTGAGGCCAGAAAAGGCCTGTTTGAGTTGGCCGATGGTGGAACTGTGCTGCTGGATGAAATCGGTGACCTTCCGATGGCAACCCAAGTGAAGTTGCTGCGGGTGATTGAACAGGGCGAGTTCACTGCGGTAGGCGATTTAAGATCAAGAAAATGTGATGTGCGTGTCATCGCTGCAACAAATCGCAACCTCAAGACAGGCGTCGAGGATAGTACCTTTCGCGAAGATTTGTTGTACCGGTTGAGTGCGGTCGCTATTGAATTGCCACCATTGCGTGAACGCAAAGATGATATCCCGCTTCTTTGTGAGTATTTCCTCAGGCGGCTCGGGTACCCGGGAGCCGCGGCCGCGATCTCGGATGATTTGATGCGTCAGTTGCAGGCACGCAATTGGTTTGGCAATGTACGCGAGCTTCGCAATGCCGTGGAACACGCTTCCGTGATGGCACGTGGACGCGTGTTTGAGGTGACAGATTTTCCTGTTTCCCAACAACGGAGCCGCGCAGCAATGGGGACGCAGGGCATGTCCCTGGATACTCTGGTCGAGCAATGGAGTCGCGATCAGTTGTCTGCCGCCACTGACGGAGCGATGACGGATCTGTATGACCGTATGATCAATGCCACAGAGCCAGCTCTGTTGAGAGTGGTGCTTGAGTACACTCGCGGCAATCGAGCGGCCGCAGCCCAGTTGCTGGGGATGCATCGCGGAACACTGCGAGACCGGCTCAAACGGTATGAAGCCGATGAATTGGGGCAGGACGAAGAAAAGGCTTGAATCAATCGCCTATCCAATTCACCTTCCCCGCTTTTTTAGCGGAAAAGCCTACAATTTTCAGATTCGCTTTTCCCGTTACCGGCGAGCCCTCTTCCATACTGGCCTCTTCGAGCTCTACCGTTCCGCTAATGAGTTTGATTGCCCCCGGATTGATTGACAGCATCGTGAAAAATGCAATCATGCTGCCTTCAATCAAGATTCCATTGACGGGAACTTTCTTTTTCGAAGGATGGAAATCTTCTGGTTTTACCTTGGCAATCAAGGTTAGTGTTTGGTTATCCTGTTGACGCACGCCGGTGAAGATGATGGTCGGCGTTCGGATGCCATCCCGAGCTTGATCGTTGTAATGATCGTTCAACTTGGTCGTCACGCCCATGCTGCTGAAGACGATTTCTTCGTCCGACAGGGTGACGTCCGCATTCGTCTCGCCTTGGGATTCCGGATCCGAGGGTGCTTTCTTTGTCCACTTTGCTTGGAATTTTCCCTTCAATTCACCATACTGAATCACGAGTCCCGGGATCCGCGGACCAACGTTGATGGCAATGGGCCATTGCTCCATTTTCTCTTCAATCTTACCGCGTCGCGTTTTTATGAATCCACGGACTCGGTCTGTACCGCCGTTGAAACGACGCTCACTCAAAACCTCGGGCGAGAGCATGTTCTCAACCCGGTCGACCTCGGCTAACAGTTTCTCCTCATTCCAGGTCGTGGCCAAAATGGTTTTGAATGACTTCAAGTATCGGGCACGCATTTCCGGGTGATGGTACAGACGGTTAGCGAGTGCGGCACTTGTGTGCACCGAAATGTTCTTGATGGGATCGATGATCCGTGGGACATATGTGGTGAAAGCCGAGTCGGCGCCCCATGGCATGAAGCACAAACGCGAATCCTCTGGATTCTCGTACACGAAAAAGTTGTTCTGGTTGTGCGTGTATCCGTCCCAGAACCCGATCAGACTTTCGGTAGCCCAAAAACGCATGAAGGAGTCAACGTTTACAAGCGACTCCAGCTCATCCAGATCGAGTTCAGGTTTCTCCAGTAGTTTGGTCAGTTTTTCAATACCTGTGGTCTTCTTGTGTTTGCTCTTGTACTCAAACCGTTGTTGGGCAGACGGTAAGACGTCGGCAAGAGTTCCTTCGGCTAGTAAGCCTGTACCGTCACCGAATACCCGTGCGAGCATCGGGGGTTTGACCGATTCGACATGCGAGTAGATCCCAAGCGATTCGCCATTGACGGAAACCTTGGCGAAGCTGCATCTGGGAGCGGGCACACCATTCTCGGAGAACAGCTTGTAGGACAGGTACTGGCTCAGCTTGGAGTCGTCTTGTTTGTTGTTGTTGAGCGTCAAGCGATCAATTTCACCATAGGGCGCTTGTTTCTTGTACCTGTCAAACCGGATTTTCAGTGAGGGCCGTTTTGTGTCCAGCGAACCCAGAAAGCCCTTCTTGCGGATACCAACGTTATTGATCTTTTTCCCATCGATCGTGACGTCTGCTTTGACGTATTCAAATGGCGATTCTGCTGGGGATTTGGCCTGCAACGAAGAGAAGAAGTCTCTTGACTGCTCACACAACTGGTTCCATTCCTCAGGGTCAACCTCGATCTCCACATTCAGGAGGTGAGAGGGATCAAAAAGGCCGTCAGCTTCCGACGAACTGTCGTCGCCTTTGCGGCCGCTCTGGTCACTGTAGGCGGAATCGGTGAACAGGAACATCGAAACCAGCAAGGCTAATGATGTAAGGGTGATTGTGAGGTTATTCAGTGATTGTTGCATCTGGGAAGCCGTGAAATGGTGCAGGTGGTCAACACGCATGCAAGTGTGCTGAGTTGGGGTTGTATCTCTGCGCGGTTTGAAATCTACCGCCGGAAAACGTCAGCGAGAAACCTGTGGATCTTGTCAAGCATGTGAAATTACGTGGTAGAACCCGTGGTGTAGATGTTAAACTCTACTGCCAATCGACGAATTTGAGCTCGAATTTGAGCTCAGATTTGAGCTCACACTTCCCTGACAATGTAGTGTACTACGTTTTGGTTGTCCTGCCTTACATCACTGTTCCTTCTGCAGTTTCAATATGTTTCGCACTGTCCTGCTGATCGCCACTTGTTCGTTGCACCTCTCGTTGTGCAGTTGGGTGCACAGCGATGATTCTGTACGGGCTGCCTTCTTTGAAACGAAAATTCGCCCTGTGCTTGTTGCAGAGTGTTACGAATGTCACTCATCATCGTCTAAAAGCGTGAAGGGCGGGTTACTGATTGATACACGCGAAGGGATCAGGCGTGGTGGCGAGAGTGGCCATGGGGTGGTACCTGGCGAACCGGCTGATAGTTTGATTCTCGACGCGATGCGTCATGATGGGCTGGATATGCCTCCGGAAAAAAAACTTGCTGCAAATGTAGTTGAGGACTTCCGAAAGTGGATTCTTGCGGGGGCGTATGATCCGCGTGACGGCAAAAGTGAGTTGGTTCGGGACACGGTTGATCTTCAGCAAGCACGTGAGTTCTGGTCTTTTAAAGTTGCAAAATCGGTACCAATTCCCGCTGTGAATCAGCATCAATGGGGAAAAACTGCGATCGATCCGTTCATCCTCTCACGACTGGAGGCAAAGGGGCTTCGGCCAGCGGATGATGCTGATCCCCAAGCGTTGGTTCGCAGAATATTTTTTGACATCGTTGGACTTCCTCCATCTGTTCAACAGGTACAGAGCTTTGTAACGGCAAGCAGGCTGAATGCCGATGCTGCGATTGATGAGCTTGTCAGCCAACTGTTGGAAACACCGCAGTTCGGTGAACGGTGGGGAAGGCATTGGCTGGATGTCGTTCGGTATGCAGAGTCAACCGGAATGGAGCGTAACGGAACATTCACATCGGCATGGCGCTATCGCGATTACGTTATCGACGCGTTCAACCGCGGCCTGCCCTATGACCAGTTCATTCGAGAACAGATTGCGGGAGATTTGTTGGATGCATCTTCGAGCGATGAACGGACTCGCATGCTGACGGCAACCGGGATGCTGGCGATTGGCCCCAAGTCGCTCAATGAAACCAATAAAGAAAAGTTCTTGATGGATGTGGTGGATGAACAGATCGATGTGGTTAGCCGTGCGTTTCTCGGTGTGACTGCCAGTTGCGCGCGGTGTCACGATCATAAGTTTGATCCGATTCCGCAGTCCGAGTACTACGCGTTGGCGGGAATTTTTGCCAGCACTCGAACGCATTATGGAACAGCAAAGGCAAATGGGAATCGCAACCCGGGGCAACTGATTTCAATTGACGGCGGTGATGTCAGCCTCGTTGCAGTCAGTGGAGGCAGTAATGGAAAAAATGAAGTTAAACGGATTCGAAACCAGTTGAAAAAACTTGTCCGAAAGTTGGCGGCCAACAAGAAACAATTGGCAGCAGCAAAGAATTCCAAAGCCCGGGAACAAGCGCAGGCACAAGTACGAGACACGGAGGATTCGCTCAAGCGTTTCAGGAATCGATTGCGACAAGTGGAGCAGAACGCTGAGACGGGTTCATCTGATGCAACGCTGTTGATGGGCGTGGGGGAGTCAAACAAACCGGCAAATACCCGGCTCCGGATTCGAGGGGAACCAAATGATTATGGTGTTGTGGTTCCACGTGGGTTTCTGACGATTGGTTCCGAAACCGAACATCCGGTGTTGCAACATGGCGGCAGCGGACGAAGGGAATTGGCTGATTGGATTGCTCGTGCAGAGAATCCGCTCACCGCCCGCGTTGCTGTCAATCGTGTCTGGCAACATCTGTTGGGACGCGGTATTGTCGCCACGGTAGATAACTTTGGTGCCAATGGCGTTCGTCCAAGTCATCCCTTGTTATTGGATCATCTGGCGACCGAGTTTGTGGCGTCTGGTTGGTCGATCAAGCAACTGATACGCCAAATCATGGTGAGCCGTGTTTATCGACTTGCGGCAAAGGTGCAGGGAACACCTCAACTGGCCGTATGCGTTGCCGCAGATCCAGATAACGAACTGTTTTGGCGAATGAATCAACGTCGCCTTGAGGGCGAGGCGATTCGTGACGCCATGCTTTCGGTCAGCGGTGAATTGGATCTTCAGCCGCGAAAGGCGTCACCCGTTGTCGGTTTGGGCGAGGGGCTGATCGGTCAAACCGTGAAGGTCGATAGGCTGCAAACTGATGATCGAATGCGGAGCGTTTATCTGCCCATCCTCCGCGGAGCCGTTCCGGAAATGCTGTCTCTGTTTGATTTTCCAGAACCAAGTATCGTGGGTGGCAAACGTAATGTGACGACAGTTCCAACGCAGGCGTTATTCATGATGAACAGCCCCGTTGTCTTGAAGCTGTCTCAACGTTTCGCGGCAAGACTGCTGGCAAGTGGCGGAATGGATCCGGCAGCGAGGGTTGCATTGGGCTATCGAATTGCACTGGCTCGCGATCCTACTCCAGACGAGGTCAAACGCGTTGTGACGTTCATGGTCGACGCCAGAGAGACATTGAGGCAAGTTGAGAAGTTGGACCGGGAAGAAACTCAATTGGCTGTGTGGGCAGGCTTTTGCCAATCGCTCTTGGGGTCATCCGAATTCCGGTACTTGAATTAGGGTTCTTTAATCCTTGGCGGTTGTGCAGCGATATGCTGTGATGGAACACGAAAATCTGTTTTTAACTTAAACAAATCACAAGGTGTGAAAATGTTTTCAAGACGCAATGCTCTCGTATCTTCAGGGTGCGGATTTGGCTACCTTGCGTTTTCAGCGCTTGCAACAGAAGCGGCTGAGCGTGGTCAACAGAATCCGCTGGTGCAACGTAAACCCCATTTCCCTGCGGCGGCCAAGCGTGTCATTTTCCTCTGCATGCGTGGTGGACCGTCGCATGTTGATACCTTCGATTACAAGCCGCAACTCGACAAGTTTGATGGGAAGGGACCAGGAACTGCGGCAACTGGGTTGAATGTGCAAAAGGGGCGGAAACTAAAAAAATCACCATGGAAATTTCAGCAGCATGGGGAAAGTGGATTGCCCATCTCTTCGCTTTATCCTCACCTTTCGCGTCATGCGGATGATCTGTGTCTGCTGAACGGGTCGTACACTGATATTCCCAATCATCCGCAAGCACTGGTTCAGTTGCATACGGGTAGCTTTCAATTTGTCCGCCCCTCAGTAGGCGCGTGGGTCCTTTATGGTTTGGGAACCGATAATCAGGATCTGCCCGGCTTTATCACTATCAAACCCCCAGCACGTTTGGGTGGAGCGCAGAATTATGGCAGTGGGTTTTTGCCTGCGGTCTATCAGGGAACACCGATCAGTGACATTCGGTCGTCTTCGCCCATTGCCAATGTGCGGAACCCGAATGTTTCGAAATTGATGCAACGGAAACAGCTCGATTTACTTCAAGCGATGAATCGGGACTCAGCAGAACGCAATCCATTGAACTCGGAACTTGAGGGCGTGATTGAGTCCTATGAACTTGGGTATCGCATGCAGTCCGCGGTGCCTGAGGTCTTGGACTTGGCCAGTGAATCTGCAAAGACGTTATCGAGTTACGGGATTGGGAACGCCAAAAGTGATGAGTTCGGACGGCAGTGTCTGATGGCGCGGCGGTTCGCTGAGGCGGGGGTTCGTTTCATTGAATTGACGCATGAAGGATGGGATCAGCACAATAACCTGAGTGCCAAGCTGAGTTCGAATTGTGAGGCGACTGATCTGCCCATTGCTGGTCTGATTGGCGATCTGAAACAGCGGGATATGCTCAAAGACACTCTGGTAATCTGGAGTGGGGAGTTTGGAAGAACTCCTGCGGTTCGTAGAAGCGATGGACGTGACCATAATGCGACCGGCTACACGGTTTGGATGTGCGGAGCAGGGGTCAAGGGGGGAATTCGATACGGAGCGACTGACGACTTTGGAATCGCTGCGGTGGAAGACCGAATGCATGTGCATGATCTGCATGCTACCACGTTGCATTTGCTGGGCCTTGATCACACAAAACTTACCTATCGGTATGCAGGGCGTGATTTCCGTTTGACGGACGTGTACGGAAGGGTGGCCTCAGAAATCATCGCCTCGACCAACGATCGAGCTAAGCACAACGGCTAAGGACAACGGCTAAGGACAAGGGCTAAGGACAAGGGCTAAGGACAAGGGCTAAGGACAAGGGCTAAGGACAAGGGCTAAGCACAAGGGCTAAGCACAAGGGCTAAGGACAACGGCTAAGAGGGGGCTCCCGTTGAGGTTGTTGGCTGCCGTGCTGAGGAGAGTCGGTGGCTACAGACGACAGGTGTCGGGATGGCATGCGGTTCCGATGGCAGACACGGTGGGTGATGGATTGGAATGGATAGAAAATTGTTTTCAATGACAGGTGAATCATGGTTTTTTCGGTTTTGCCACGGCTGGTGGCTGTGTGCGTCGGGTTGGTTGGGATTTTGGGCTGCTGTACCTGGGTTAGCGCAGCGACAAAGCCGAACTTTGTGATCATCTTCATTGATGACATGGGCTATGGTGACATTGGGCCTTTTGGTTCCACTTTGAATGACACGCCCCATCTTGAGCAGTTGAGCGCGGAAGGAATGAAGCTGACAAGTTTCTATGCGGCGCCGGTCTGCTCAGCGTCCCGTGCTCAAGTTTTGACAGGGAGCTATGCACCGCGCGTTTCAGTGCCGGGTGTCTTTTTTCCGGCGGGCAGACTGGGACTCAATCCAAGCGAAGAAACCGTTGCGGATTATTTACAGAAGTTGGGTTATGAAACTTCCTGCATTGGCAAGTGGCATCTCGGCGATCAACCTGAATTCCTGCCGACACGGCAAGGATTTGATCACTACTTTGGCATTCCCTATTCAAATGATATGCAGCGTGTCGACGCCAAAACGGGACGTCGTGTCGTTCCACTTTTGCGTGATGAGACAGTCGTGGCCCTGTTGGAAGATGAAGGCCAAAGGCAAGTCACTCGGGACTACACAACGGAGGCAGTGAAGTTCATTTCAAAGAAACGCGACGAGCCATTCTTTCTTTACATGCCTCACACGGCAATGCACATTCCTCTCTTCCCGCATGAGAGTTTTCAAGGCTCGTCACGTAATGGTGTGTATGGTGACTGGGTGAAAGAGGTTGATTGGAGCGTGGGGGAGGTCATGAAAGCCCTCAAAGAGAACGACCTCGACAGGAATACGTTGGTGATTTTTACTAGCGACAATGGCCCATGGGCGTCCAAGGGGGCGAACGGCGGAGTGTCGGGGCCTTTGCGTGGCAGTAAAGGAGGTACTCTCGAGGGTGGAGTGCGTGAACCCACGATTGTGCGGTGGCAAGGTAAGATCCAAGCTGGCAGCACCTGCGATGCAATTGCAGGTACCACCGATGTGCTCCCCACACTCGTCTCGATGGCCGGTGGGAAGCTCAACCCTGACATCAAAATCGATGGTAAGGATATCACGGACTTGCTGTTTGGTAGAACGACGGAATCCCCACACGAAGCGTGGCATTATTTCAAAGGCAACACTCTGGAAGCGATTCGTTCTGGTCCATGGAAACTGGCGCTCAAACCTCAGAGCCTCGGGATGGGGATTCGTGAAAAGCCACAAGATCTGCTGGTGAAGAAGCTTCGCCTTTACAATCTGGATGACGAGATTGGTGAAATCACCGATGTTGCCCAACAACATCCCGAGGTAGTTGCCCGGTTGCTGCGTCTGGCCGAGGATATGCGCATGGATCTTGGTGCTGCAGGCAACCATTCGGGTGTGCGACCTCCCGGTAGGGTCGAGGCACCGGTCACTCTTTACCCGGTCCAGCAACGGGTGAGGCGAAAAAAATAGTCCCTGCACTCGGGTTGAGATTTAGGTCATGTGGGTGCATGAAGGAAGATTTGGTCTGATACCTTGAACGAGTGTGTTTGTATGCAAACGATGAATCTTTGGTGCCGTTTCGTGTTTGTCTGTTGTGTCCTCGCCACGGAGGTTGAGGTGGCGGCTCAACAGAACGAGGCCTTGGACCTTGGAACCCAGCCGCAAAAGCAGTCCGCGAACAGGTCCACGGAGGTCGTTTTTCCTGCCAGCGACGAAGCGATCTCGATTCGCCAGAAGCGTCTTGGGCAGTATCGAGTCTCGGGTGCGGAGGGACCGCATCCAAACGTGGTTTTGATCCTGGCGGATGATCTCGGATATGGTGATCTGGGATTTCAAGGCTCGACAAGTATCCCCACCCCGCACATTGACAAGCTTGCGACGCAGGGGGTGAGGTTTTCGAATGCTTATGTGACCGCGGCAAGTTGCAGTCCTTCGCGGGCAGGATTGTTAACGGGGTGCTATCAACAACGTTTTGGGTTCGAATTCAATACGGCGGGCGCAGCCGTGACAGAACGTTTTTCGCGTGGTTTGGATCCAGCAGCCGTGACTCTGGCAGACGTGTTGAAACGGGCCGGGTACAAAACGGGGATGTTCGGGAAATGGCATCTTGGCACAAGGCCACACCTCCATCCGTTGAGCAGAGGGTTTGAGCAGTTTTATGGTTTTCTGGCAGGAGCCCATTCTTTCTTACCGGTTGAACGATCCGAGCCTGACCACTCGACCATCATGCGAGGTCGGACGCCACTCAAAGAGGATGATTATCTGACCGATGCGATCGCGCGAGAGACCGTTGCCTTTATCAACAATGCCGGCGATTCGCCGTTTTTTGCGTACGTACCATTCAACGCGGTTCACACTCCCATCGAAGCGACTCCAGCGTACCTGAGTCGCTTTTCAAGCATCCAGAACCCCCGGCAGCGAGCATACAATGCCATGACCAGTGCCTTGGACGATGCGGTGGGAAGCATCCTCAAAGCGATCAGCGACCGCGGGTTGGAGCAGTCTACGTTGGTTGTTTTTGTGAATGACAACGGTGGCCCCATTTATACCGGTGTGCAGAGTAATGGGGACCTGAAGCTGGGCAAGCTTTTCCTGTTCGAGGGTGGAATTCGCGTTCCCATGGTCATCAAGTTGCCTGGTGTCATTGGGGCCGAGACAACGTATGTGCCGATGGTCAGTACCCTTGATCTGTTTCCGACCATTTGTCGTCTCGCAGGCATTGATGTTTCCCCGGTCAAACCAATGGATGGGGTCGATTTGATACCGTTTCTCGCAGGAAATCTGGCTGGGCTGCCGCATGAAGCATTGTTTTGGAGTAACGGCCCCAACACCGCAATGCGCATCGGCAATTGGAAATTCGTTCAATCACGTGACAGCACATGGTTGTTCGATCTCTCCAAGGATCCGGGTGAGAGGAACGATTTGAGTGCTGGAAACCAGGGGCGTTGCAAACAGATGCAACGCCAGATTAAAGATTGGCGTGAATCGATGCCCGCACCCGCTTGGCCAAGTAAGCCGCAACGACGGATCATTTCGGTCGATGGCAAGCCGTATCAGCTAAACATCTGATCGAACGCTAGAAATGCAGAGTGAGTGCAGCGCTGGCACCATGAAACAGGGCATTGCCCTCGTTGTCGCTGCCGGTTCCGGTGAAGAAATTGGTAGCCTGCAGTTGATCGGTTGCGATCGCGACACGCTCCATCAAAAAGAGTTCGTACCCGCCGCTGATGGTGATGCAGTGCGTGATGGGTGCTTGCAGGCCGACTCTGAATTCACCAACGAAGGCTGCTGTGTCAGCAGGGGAATCGGCACGTTGCCCGACCGCGCCAGTGAGGATGGAGGTTTGTTCAGCGTCGTTTCCGTAGAGGCCTATTTTTGCTGACCACGTCAGCCATCGGCAATCAAACAATGACATGTCGGGGATGCTGGTGATTCCAACCTGAACGCCGTACAGATCGTTTTGGGTTGTGGTTCGATAGGTCACGGGGGCAGTTGGCGAACTCAGTTCGGTGGTAAGCTCCTCGTTGAGCCCGATGTATCTGAGACCTGCGATGTACTGGAATGGACAGTAGGTGACGAATTGCCAATTGGCCTCGATTCCATACAGATCAGAGTGATACGTGGCGTCGATGGATGTGATGTCGCCGACGAACACAGGCAACGCAGCATGGATCTCAGCGGTCCCCCCGGCGGCGGTTGATGATCTTGCCGCTAGTGTTTCAATGCCCATGAAGCGTAATTCAAACGAGTTCTCGTTCCATTTGAGTCGCCGAATGGCAACGTCAATTCCTGGCTCCCATCCAAATTCAAGATCATCTCGGTTGATTTGGCGAATAGGGTTGGTTGAGTCACTGATCAAAACACCCGCGCTGGGAGTCACACGCGTGAACGCAAGGGCGCGAGCGGTACCCAGCCATTGAGGCTGATAGCCTTCACAGCGGTTCCGGGAATCTTGAAACTGATTCGCGAATCGTTTTGTGTTGCATTCTCGGCATTGGCAAGCCGACATCACGCCCGGCAAACTGTCGCTGCCTGATGACAGGTCCAGATTGTCCGTAGAAGTACATCCCATATCGCACAGAGGTTGCGGCTCGCAGTCACAGTCGCAAACAGAACTGTCGCATACGTTGCATTGGGCAGCATAGAGATTCGAGGTAAATACCAATGAAAACGCAATCAGCATGAAACCCGTGAGGGCCAAGATCGCATTGACCCGCCCTGCTTGCGGAAAGACGCATGCAGGGAAGTCGCCCTTGTTGTAGACACTCGATGGCACAGTTGATTTTCCACGTTGGACATGCTTCGGCTTGAACGCAGGGTCAGGTTATACGTCCACGTCCTTAAGCCTCCATCGGCAGGCAGAATCGTGATGATTGATAAAATCGGAATAATCGGACGAACTTTCTCATTCTCGCCAAGTTATCATCGGGAACGGCCGGTTGGTCGATGGATGTTGAGTGGGCACACGTTTTGTTGGCATTGTGGTGGCGATAGCATCGTGGGAACGCTTTGCTGTTGATTGCGTCCAATTGACGTGACCACGCCCATCTGGATGCCGGATTGAGGATGCCGGATTGAGGGTGCTGGCGTGATGTGTGCAGTGCCTTGTGTCGCCTGTTGTCACCAAGGGCAGTGCCAGTGTTGGGCATGATGGAGAGCCTGATGCCGTGTTTTTCCCTCGTAAATTGGATTTGATGAAACCAAGCCCTCCCTCGCATCGCTCGAAACGCGGTTGCTCGAAGCGTCAAGTGCTTCGGCGGCGGAAGCTGCTTCGTAGGCTTTCACTTGAGCCGCTTGAAGAGAAACGGCTTCTTGCGGTCTTTGCGGTAAACAGTGTTGCGGATGCTGTAGACCAGAATCCAGGTGATGGGATTTGCGAAGTTGCTCCGGGAGGATCGTGCACTCTGAGAGCGGCAATCATGGAGGCCAATTCATGGGGGAGCAGCGAGCAGTCTGATCAGATCGCGATACCTGCTGGGGAGTATGTATTTTCTTTGCCTGGAAACGGGAATCTGGCGGGCGATCTCGATATCACACAATCGGTAATCCTGACCGGTGCCGGTGCCGCAAACACGTTCATCGATGCGAACGGGTTCGATCGGGTATTTGATGTGCAAAGTGGGAGTGTCGAAATACGTGGTGTCACAATTCGTGGCGGCGTGGTTGATGACACGGAGGCTTTGCTGGAGGGCACTGGTGGTGGAGTGCGAAATGAAGGGACGTTGGTGATTGCCGACAGTGTTGTGACCGGTAATCGGGCGACGCGTGGCGCAGGTCTGGGCAATTACAACGGTACCTTGAACGTTCAACGTAGTGTCATTACTGGCAATGGAGATGCCTCGACTCAATCTGGTGGTGGCATTGAGAACTATTCGTATTACGATCCCGCTTCGCTGTCTGTTACCGACAGTACGGTATCTGGTAACCGGGCAACCAATGGCGGCGGATTGAATAACCATGCTTACGACGGCGTGGCATCTGCAGTGTTGTCAGGCAGTACGATCTCCGGGAATAACGCGGAGGTAGGTGGCGGAGTTGCAAATCGAGCGGTGTACTATGCTGAGCAGGGCGCCAATGCTGCATTGACCATCGTTGGCAGTACCGTGTCGGGAAATGTGGCTTCGCAAAGTGGCGGAGGAGTACATAGTCAAGCGACTTCCGATAGTGCGGCAACCCTGAGCATCAGCAATAGCACGATTGCGGAGAACACAGCCGCCGGTGGAACAGGAGGTGGCATTCATGTCGTCGACGGTCCGGGAGTGAGTGCGATGCTCACGAGCGTGCTGGTGGGTGATAACACCGCAGTGGGCGCCGGGCAGGATCTGGCAAGTGTATCGCTGTCAGCAAGTTACTCGCTGGTTGAGACAACCAATGGACATGGCCTGGTCAACGGTGCGAACAACAATCAGGTGGGTGTCGATGGGCAGATCTCAGGATTGGCTGATAATGGTGGTTTAACGTTCACGCATGCGGTCGCCGCAGGAAGTCCGGCCATTGACCAGGGGTCAAATCCAAACGGACTTTACGGTGACCAACGCGGCAGCGGGTTTGCACGCATCGTCGATGATGGGACGGTAACCAACGCCAGTGATGGGACAGATGTGGGATCCATTGAGGTAGGCCAGATCGGGGCAGTTTATGATTTTGGTGACGCCCCAGATTCAATCATGGTTGGGGGAACGCAACGATCGTACCCGTCTCTCTTGGCGTCTGATGGGGCGCGTCATCAGGTGGTGGTTGGTGGCCCCCGTTTGGGAACGGCGGTTGCCGATCCGGAAGCGGATGCCTTTCCCGCTGCCAACGCAAGTGGCGATGATCTCGTTGGATTTGACGATGAAGATGGACTCGCGTCCACTGGCATCACACTGACTCCCGGCACCCTGATGGATGACCTGCTCCTTTCCCATGATGTGGGCAGTCTGGGTGCATTCTTGAATGTCTGGATTGACTTGAACATTGATGGTGATTGGGATGATTCGGGTGAACAGGTAATCGATGATCTGGCTGTACCTCCCGGAGCGTCAATGACCTCGCTGGACGCGGTTCAGGTTCCCCTGGGAATGCCCGCTGGTACAACGTTTCTGAGAGCCCGGATCAGTACAGAATCAGGACTCGAGGTAACCGGTGCGGCAGTGGATGGTGAGGTCGAGGATTTTTCGCTGGCGGTGGGCAGTGCACCAACTCAAATCGCTGATCTTTCCATCGCTAACGTTGTCGACAATTCCGAACCCGGGCTGGATGACACCGTTCGGTTTTCGGTCAGCGTGATGAATTCTGGTCCCGTGGCCGCCACAGGGATCGAAATCTCGGCGCTGCTGCCGTTCGAACTGTTCTTCCAGTCTGCACAAGCCAGTCTTGGTGTGTACGACGATTTCGATGGATTGTGGCTGCTTGACCAACTCTTGCCAGGTCAGTCCGCTTCCTTGCAAATTGACGCCATCGTGGAAACAACTGATCCCGTTATATTGACGGCGGAAATTGTTGCTTCAGACCAAGCAGATTCGGATTCGACACCCGGCAACGGGATTAGCAGTGAAGATGATCAGGCAACTGCCGCGTTGGGTACGTGTCTTGCCGCCGCTCCCTTGCATTCAGGGTTGAATAGTCTGCGATATGTTTGTGCTTCACCCGGAGCCTTCACGGGATTTGTTCGTGGCACCGAGAGAGGAACAACAACCTTCCCGGATTATCAAGTGACCGTTGATATTGCCAATGCTGAACAAATGGCGATAGGGATTGCAGATGGAAACGGCGTGGCCGAGGTGCTTGTTCACGTCGAAGAGGCGGCACTTGGTGAAACGTTTTATGTGCAGGCTTTCGAAATGTTTCCGGCTGTGCAAAAAGGAAACACTCTTTCGTTAGGGGAAGCAGAACAGTTTCTTCGAGCGGCGAATATCGGTGCCGGAGCCGAAAAGCTGCAGAAAGAAGTGCTCCAGCCAACTATTCTTCAAGCGCTGACAAGTTGGCACTCTGCGGGAGCCGATTCAGCTGTATTGAGGAAACTTGCCAACGTTTCAGTGACCATTGCTGATCTACCAGGTAACGTGCTTGCGAGAACAGTGGGGCGCGCGATTGTGCTTGATCAAGATGCTGCCGGAAATGGCTGGTTTGTTGATGCCTCGCCTTGGGATCAGATTGAGTTTGGTGGCATCGAGGGCGCGGGTTACGCAATCAGTGGAGCAGCATCGAACAGGATCGACCTGTTGACCACACTGACGCACGAGTTTGGCCACCTGTTGGGGCTTGATGATTCTCGTAACGTCAATGATGTGATGAACTATCTGCTGGGGACTGGGCGTCGAATCTTGCCTCAGCCGTCTGACTCCTCTGAGAGTGATTTCGATATTAGCCGAGATGGGAAGGTCACGACGTTGGATGCGTTGTGGGTGATCAATTACCTCTCTCGCCAAGACACGGCAAGTCTCGACGGTAGGTTTTGGAACGGTCATCAAAATATGGATTGGGCACCACTGGACACCAATCGGGATGGGCGTTTAAGTGCGATGGACGCACTCCACGTCATCAACCATATTTCGCGCGTGCAGGCGGCGACCGGGGAGGCGGAACAAAGCGGATTGCCCAGTACAACCCAGGTGCGAACCATGTTGGTCGATAACGTGCACTCCGAAATATTGCGTGATGGGTTTGGGCGGGCTGTCGGTTCCAATGCGCCTCGTGCTGAATCTGCCGTTCAAGGCCGTGGGAAAGCAACGAACTCGCAGGATTTCCAATTCCAAAGGGTGGGGCCAAACCATATTGAGCCAGCAGCACCTGGTAACTGCGTCTCGCGAGCCACAGGGATCGCGGCGATTGACGCTCTGTTATCGAACAGAGAGGACGCAGTTTTCAAGCACTGGAAACCGCGTGACTGAAGAAGCCCGATGGTGGGCTGACCGCTTTGGCAATCCAATGTGCAGTATATTGCATGATGGCAATGAGTGTTGTGCTGTGTGCTAAGGGTCGGCCAGCTCGGCCTGATCCTCTGTTTGCAGCCCACCAGAGTGACCGCCCGTGCATGTTCGCCTGCTGACACCAGCAAGAGGCGAAAGCGCCGCAAGAGGAAGAAGAAGGAAGCGACGTGTGGGCCGCTTAAGGCCGAGTAAGCAAGCTTAAATGAGCTGTGGGAGTCCGGCCCTCAGAATATCCACGTCTCGCCCCACGGCGTCGCCGCAACCTGGCCTCGGAATACGCGGAGACGTCGAGGAAACCAAGGTAACAAAGTAATACAAGTTAAGGTCAGGAAAACGCCTCGTCCAGCTCCTCCCTTCGAGCCATGAGCAGCTCACGCGCCTGGGTAAGCCTCGACTCCGTCGACCTCGTGCCAAAAGCCCAGAGCACGTCCTGGGGCGGCGCGAGCCCCATCGGCGGTCGGAGCGCGCGCCACGCCGCGAACGACACGGCCCGCAGCTCGTCGATCTCGGCGGGCGTGTCGACGACGTCGCCGTACGCGTCGCGGAGCGGCGCGTCCGCCTCGAAGTCGCACTCGGCGGCGGCCGCGAGCGCCGCCGCCGCGGCGTCGGCGAGCGGCCGGTCGACGCCGATGTCGAGCTCCTCGGGCGTCCCCCGCAGCGCCGCGCGGATGAAGTCGTGGTGCCGGCTGCAGTCGTCCGCGAGCGGCCGGAGGCGGTGGACCGCGTGGACCTGGGACGACGACGACGCGTCGAAGGACGATCCCCGTCAGCGGCCGCGGCGCCGCCGCGACCCGCGTATCAGACGCCGGCGCGCCTACGGGACTCTGCTTGATCTCGTCGACCCACGCGTCCTCGAGAACCGCGCTGCCGCCGACGGCGGCGACG
>PKCN01000011.1 GCA_002862205.1 Planctomycetaceae bacterium
CAAATGCATCACCACTGAGTGATCCGCCCACGACGTCGAGATCATCTCCCGAATCGAAGTTCAGCGGGATTTCACTGAATGTGATGGTGACGGTTGATGTGTTGTTGCTGTTGGAGAGAGTAGACTCGGTGATCCCAACCGTTGCCGAGGGATTGGTCGTGTCGATTGATACTGAGTCACTGCCACCGCTGCCCAGGTTTCCGTTCGAGTCGGTGTAACTATTGAGATGCAGCGTCACTGATCCGGTTCCATTGAGATCGTCATCGGCGGTGTAGGTGGCAGTCCAGACCAGACCAGTCCCGTCAAATGACCCACTGCTGAGTGATCCTCCTACCTCACTGAGATCATCGCCTGCATTGAAGTTCTGCGGGGTTTCACTGAAGGTGATAGTGACGTTGGATGTATTGTTGCTGTCGTTGAGGTCAGACTCGGTGATCTCAACCGTTGCCGAGGGATTGGTGGTGTTGATGCTCACCGTGTCAGAGTCGCCGCTACCCGGGTTCAGTTCTGCATCGGTGTAACTGCCTGCCAGCAGTGTGACTGACCCGGTTCCACTGAATTCATCATTGGCCGTGTAGATCGCAGTCCAAACCACGTTGTCCACATCGAAGGCTGCAGCACCGATCGATCCTCCTACGAGTACGAGGTCATTGACAGGATCAAAGTTTTCAGGAGCTTCGCTGAAGGCGATCGTGACAGCAGTGGCGTTGTTACTATCGGAGAGAGAGGTTGCACTGATATCGACTATTGCGGACGGATTGGTTTGGACATATTCGTACGCTCCAATGTCGACGTTCGAGTCACGAGCGACATTTCGTTGATCCACGTTGGGTGCATCAATGCTGCTCCCTGCGTCAATGGCTGCGTTGCCTGATAGAAGTGCATGGGTCAGAGTCGGACCGCCATTATCACTGAGATCGGCCATCGTGGTCTGAAAATCGTTTGCGTTTTGCTGGTCACCTGTATTCGGTCCAAACGCACTTGCCCCATCCTCGATATTGAATCCCAGCGAGTTGAGTGATTGATTGGTGTTGTTGCCACTGTTGTTGACGAGGATGGAATTCTTGATGTCGACTGATCCTGAACCCGGTTGAGCATGAAGCGTTGAGGATCCGGTATTGTTGACAATGGTTGCATTGGTGATGTTCACGTGGCTTTCGGTAAAGACCGCTGCACCTTGAGCAGCAACGTTGCCACTGAGGGTCACATTTGTGAATGTGCTTTCGTCAGTGGCGACGTTGTAGATCGCGCCCCCCTGTCCACCAAGAGTTTGGTTGTTGCTCAGCGTTGAGCGATCAATGGTGAGACTTGTGCCCTCGTTATGGACCCCTGCTCCGGTCATGCCAGCGGTATTGTTGTTGAGTGTGGTGTCCAACAGTTGGATGGTACCCAAGCCCGTTTGGTGGATTCCGCCACCGGCAGTGTCAGCTGCATTTTCTTCAAAGGTGACACCTTGAAGCACTGCAGTGCCAGCATTGTCGAGTCCACCTCCGTTGAAACCGCTGTTCGACTCGAATCGAACATTGTTGACAGTCAGAGTACCGCTGCTATTGCGAATCGCACCGCCGTCACCATCGCTGCTATTTCCGTCGCGGAGTGTCAAGTCTTCGATCGTGACGGTCACGTTTCCAATGATATCGAAAATTCGGTCAATGTCGTTCGCGTCGATAATTGTTACATCGACACCCGCCCCGATAAGGTGCACATTGCTCGCGACATCAAAGTCACCACTATCATTGGCGTCTTCGTTCGTGCCATCGAGACTCAGTGTGTAAGTGCCAGCAAGCAGTTCAATGGTTCCGTTACCCACCGTATTCACAACATCAATTGCTTCGCGAATACTCGTTATCGAGAGGGTTGGTGCGATTCGGTCTACAAAGTCGTCGGCGGTGATGATTGATAACTTGTTCAACCATGATTGCTGGAGTTCTTCGCCAAAGATTACGGTCTGATCAATCGACCCAACCTGATGTTCGAGAATCCAGTCACCACCGTAAGTTGTGTGCCCAGTATCGTCTGAACTGGCAGCGACATCCGCTTCGGTTAGCGATGCAAGTGCACTGATCAGATTTTGGCCGGGTTCACTGTTGGCAAGATTGCATCCGTATAAAAGGATGTCTGTATCTGATTGAAATGCGTTTTGCCATGAGGCAATGGCCCCCGCGTAGCCATCCATGTTGGCGTCGCTCAGCCACAGGTTGCCCAGTCTGATCGCGCCAGTTTCTGCGTGGGAAACAATGTGTAAGGCGGAAACGTCGACTTTGGTATCAAGCAATTCAGTGATTTGTTGAATTCCATCCCCGTTCCGATCCAGAACCATGATCTCGAGATTCTTGTCCGATTGTTCCAGATCAATCAGCAGTTGCTCGATATCTGGGACTCTCGAGTCAATGATCACGACCTCTGAGGGAGGCATTTGGGCAATCGTGGTAGTACCATCGGCATCAGTGGTAGAACCTTGTGTGGTGGAATCGGCATGTTCAGCCGACGGGCTAGCGACTTCCTGAGTTTCCGCCAGCACAGTCGGATCCAGTGGTGTCGCGCTGTACAGAATCCGCTCCTCCAGCGAATTGAGCTGGAGCGGTGGATCCTGCAACATCGGCGATCGTAAAGCGCGCATGCCATAGCACTTCGTCGCGTCAGCTGCGATCAGCCAGCTATGCCACCATTGTTTGATTTGCATGGGGATCCACTCGGTTTCCGGTGGAGTCCTGGCTTGGGGGTTTTGTCAAAGCAGCGACCAAGATTCCATCTGAACTCTAGGGAACGCCAGTCAGCGAAGCCGGACGATCGGTCTGTCTGCAGCGAAACGCTAAAGCCGAGGTGCGGGTTATTTACTTTGGGGCGACTTTGACGGCAGTATTTTATACCGACGTAGGGAAATCCATCGAAGTAGCTGTTTCCGCTCAGTGGACACTGCCGATTCCCCTAAAGCAGAGTCCTGTAACGATCAGAGGGATTCTGCGCTCATTGATATTTGTCAGGGCAAGGAGCCGGCAGGAATGATGTCTCTGATTAGGAGATCGCACTGTCTTCGAGTACGCGTGCAACATCGTGTCGTGGCTGCTTGTGTGCTCTGCTGTGTTCTCTGCTGTGTAATGAGCGGGCATTCCTGGGCACAAAATCATGTCAGTACTCAGACCCCGGTGGGGATTGAAACCGCATTGATAGCGGCCACGAAGGCCCTGGACGCGGTGGCCCAATCCACAGCCGTGCCCCAATCCACCGCCGTGGATGTAGAGGTGCTACCATCTACCCAGGGGGTTAGCACCATCCCACAAGTCAACATTCCACTACCGGTCCAGCACGGACCTTACCGGGGGCAACTGGATCAATACCGGGTTCGAGCTGCGGAAATAAACGATGCCGATGCTGGCACTTCGACTGACCTGACGCTACCGGTTGCATCGGAGGAGATTTGGTGGCAGGAAATGGTCGCCAGTCCCATTGGGTTGTCCAGAAGAACATTACCTGTGGACTTGAACGGGTTGACGCAGACGGCCCTCGCCTGCTCCCCATTGGTCAAGAGCATTCTTACCGAACCGCGGATACGTCGAAGTGATCTGGTCGTTGCTGATGCTGAATTTGATACCACCGCGTTCATCGAAGGAAACTTTGCAGATACCAACGAGCCAGTGGGAAGCTTGTTGACGACAGGCAATGACGCAACCCGCTTTCGTGATCAAACCTTTTCGTCCGCTGCCGGGCTAAGAAAAAGGTCCCGAGCTGGTGGTTCTCTTGAATTAGTGCAGCGGGGTGGATTTCAAGCCAATAATTCCTCTTTGTTGGATCCCAACCCACAGGGAACAACACGGCTTGAAATTAACTTCACACAACCGCTTCTCAAAGATCATGGTCGCGCTGTCAATAATACTCGTGTGCTGCTGGCGCAGATTGATATTGAATTGGCGAAAAGTGACGTGCGATCCGAGCTTGAAAAACACCTCGTCGATGTGACCCGGGCCTACTGGGATTTGTTTGGAGCACGGGCGGGCTGGTTGCAACGCAACAGGTTATTGGAGGGGGCGATTGACTTGCACGCAATTCTGGTTGCACGGGATAGCGTCGATTCATTGAAACGGCAAATTCTGCGTGCTGAAGTAGCAGTTGCCAGCCGACGGTCAGATCTCGTTCGGGCTGAAACAAGAATTCGGAATGCACAGGCTCGATTGAGAGTGCTGACCGGTGATCCACGATTGGTCCAAAGTGCGGCCTGGGAACTTACCCCCCAGGAATCACCGCTCAGCATGCCGGTCAGTCTATCGACCAAAGAAGCCACAATCACTGCGTTGGACAACCGACCCGACATTGCCAAGTCGATCCGGCAAATTCAATCTGTCTCAGCTCGCGTGGGTGCTGCCCGTAATCAGGTGCTTCCCCGTTTGGATATGATCCTGAGCACTTATGTGGCGGGACTTGATCCTCAACGCGATACCTTTGGGGCCTTTGTCAATCAGTTCAGTGATGGACGTCCGAGTTATGCAGCAGGTTTATTGTTTGAAGTACCACTGGGAAATCGGGCGGGTCGTGCCCGTCTGGAAAGAGGCCGCTGGGAATTAACGCGGGCCATCCACGATTTCCAGCAAACCACAGATGTGGCGTTCACTGAGGTTGAAGTTGCTGTTCGGGAAACGCACACAGCACTTGGTGAAATGGTGACCAAGCAGCAGGCCATTGAAGCAGCGAGCCATGAGGTCAGCTACCTCAATCAGCGCTGGAAACTACTTCCCGATCCGGGTGAGTCAGCAGTGTTACTGATCGAAAATCTGCTTGATGCACAAGAACGACTGGCCGATGAGGAGCGGGGGTTTGTTCAGGCGCAAATGGCATACGCGATGTCATGGGTGCTGTTGCGTCAGGCGATGGGTGTTTTATTGCGATTCGAATCCGTGCCAGAGGATTGCATGATCGTGGCAGAGGATGTCCCCCATTCGGGAGCTGCACGCAAATGATTGGCAAATGGATCGCGCAAAACAGTTGGGCAACGCGTGCCGGGCACACGTCAAACCGCTTCAAATCGAATGATGTCTTTCCCCGGACAATCCAAACAGCAAGACAAGTAGCAGCGAGCTTGCATGGATCCACCACGCGTGAGTTTCAAAACCATGCACAGAAATTACGTCGCTTTTCACAAATCAACTCATGTCTCAATGATGATTCATTGTTGGCACTTGTCTGCGGCACGGTTTGTGAGGCCGTTCAGCGTGTGCTTGGATTCGAAATGTTCGATGAGCAGTTGAAGGCTGGGGCGGCGGTGTCCATGGGTGCGACGGTGGAAATGCAAACAGGAGAAGGCAAGACGTTGGCCTTGGCAATACCTGCCTGCTGTCATGCCCTGACTGGGTGTGCTGTTCATGTTGTAACCCCCAATCACTACTTGGCTGGGCGGGACTGCCGGCTGTTGAGGCCCGTTTATGATTTGATGGGAATTTCAGTAGGGCTTCTTCTTGAGAATGCCACTGCAGCGCAGAAGAGAGATGCGTACGATGCAGATCTTACCTATGGACCAGCTCACGCATTTGGGTTTGATTATCTTAGTGATCAACTGACACTCGGACGCATGGATGAACTGAGCACCGGTGGTCATGCGTACCGGCGAGTGATGGGACAGGGGCTGGAAAAAGAGCTGCTGCAAAGAGGACTGCATACAGCGATCATTGACGAGGCTGACCATGTGCTCATCGATGACGCGGTCTCACCTTTGATACTCAGCGAAATGCGGTCTGATGCTAAATCTCCCGATGGCCCGGCACATCTGGCGGCTCGCAACATCCTGAATGACTTGGAGCCGGAATTGGACTTTGCGTTCGTCGATCCAAATCAGGTGCAATTGACTCAACGCGGTTTTCAGACCGTTTATCGCGATGCAACGTTTGCAATGTTTCCCGGAATCGTGAGACCTTGGCACGAGTATGTCACCCTGGCACTGAAAGCTGAGCACGTTCACCAACGAGACGTGCACTATATTGTGCGTGACCAACAGATCCAGATCGTGGATGCTTCGACGGGGCGGATTTTTGAGAGCAGAAATTGGTCTGACGGTTTGCATCAGGCCGTCGAAGCCAAGGAGGGGCTCGAAATCAGTTGTGAGTCCCGACCGCTTGCGCGCATCACGCGGCAACGCTTCTTCCGCAAATACAGGCAAGTTTGCGGTGTCACCGGAACGGCGTCAGGCTGCGAGAAGGAATTGGCAAAGAACTATGGAACACCGGTCATTGAGATTCCAGTTCGTCTGCCATCTCAAAGAAGCTATTGGGAAACGCACTTCTCTGAGACTCAGGAACAGAAACAGAACGCAATCGTCGCGGAGACGCGACATTGTATCGAGAGCCGTCGAGCTGTCCTGATTGGTACTCCGAGCATTGCGGAGAGTCAGGCGATCTCGCAATTGTTGGAAACCAACGGGCTCACACATCGACTTCTCAATGGTATTCAGGATGCTGAAGAAGCTGACGTGATCACACATGCTGGACGCGCTGGAGCGATCACGGTTGCCACCAACATGGCTGGCCGAGGTACAGACATAAAATTGGAACCACAAGTAGCAGCCAACGGCGGTTTGCATGTGATTGTGACTCAGATGCATTCCTTTGCCCGTGTCGATCGTCAGTTGATCGGAAGATGTGCGCGTTGCGGCGATCCCGGCAGTAGTCGTGTTTTCGTGGCGTCAGATGATCCACTGCCTTCCGTCGTGGCACCGTGGATTGGACGTGCGATTCGCCGTTTGCCGACTTCCAAGGGTGCGGCCGTAGTCGCAGTTCAGTCACATCTTGCCAGTGCCCAGAAAAAACAGGAACGTCTGGCAGCATCACTCAGATGGCGAATGCTGCAGGCAGATAGAGAAACTCAACGGCTGCTCGAAAAAAACAAATTACCCGGACGATGTTTCAGTCTGGTGGGTTGAATTAATGCTCGCTTCATTTTTGTGGAATTCATGATGGATATCATTGACTGGCGAATCACGACTCTCGCTCTGGCGATGCTGGTAGCGAGTAAGGCTGCGGCACAGGAAATCGAAACCTTTGTTGAACCTTATCGTGCTGCGGCACTGTCGACGACCGAGACGGGAGTCCTGGAACAAATCGTTGTGGAGGATGGTAGTCGCGTTCAAATTGGGCAAACACTGGCATGGTTGAATGACGATGTCCTGCATGCGTCGCTGAAGGTAGCTGACGCGGGCAGGCAAGCCAAAGCGGCTCTCAAAATTGCGGTCAATGAGGCTGCAATCTGCTTGCGACAACTTGAAAGCTATCGTTCTCTGCGCGAAAACGGTAACGCGACCGAACGTGAATTGGAACGATCGCAAAGTGATTACATGCAGGCCGATGCTCGACTTGAAAACGTGCGAGAGGAACTCGCCGTTCGGTCACTCGAATATGCCCGCGTGCAAGCACAAATCGAGCAGAAGAAAATCAGGGCTCCTTTTGACGGTATCGTCGTTCGCGTGGACAAGGAAGTGGGGGAACAGGTTTCACCGACAGATCCTGTTGTTCTGCATCTTGTGCAAATCAAAACATTGAAGGCGCTCTTTTCTGTACCCGTTGATGCAGCCAGTGGTCTGCGTCCGGGCCATGTACTCAGACTGAGTATCGGGAACGGCGAGGAAACCCGAAACGGTGTGATCGAGCATGTCTCAGTAGTCGCAGACGCGACGAGCGGGACGGTCAGTGTGACAGTGCGAATACCAAATGCAGAGGGAAAAATAAAAAGTGGTTTGGCATGTCGTTGGAATCTGAAGCAACAGGCGAATGATGAAAATGCAAAACGGTTCGATGCATCACGCAGGGCTTATTGAAATGTGTTGCCTCAGGAGACATTGGGATGCTTGATCCATCGCTGCTTGCCGGTCAGAAACGTGGAACAGATTCTGATTCCAGTCGCGCAGTCGATGCTGCCGAATTGGATATGCGATTAACGCAGTCAGATCTTGGTTTGCGGATGTTAGCCACGTTGGTTGAGTTGTTGACAACTCTCGACACACATACAGATCTTCCTGCCGCAGCAAATTATGTCAGTCGATTGACCAGAGAAATACTCTCTGCAAATCAGGTGATGGTGTTTTGGCGACGTGACTCGCAAAGCGGTCTCAAACGGGTAGGTGATGCGGGCGATCCGGGGCGTGCAGCGGATCCGGTACTTGACCACCTGGCACTGGCTGCCGCAGAGGAAACGGTTGTTCGCCGTGGGTACTTTTGCTGGAAAGATCCTTCCGCAGTGCAAATCGGTGGCCCGTCAGGAGATCGGGATGGGATGCTGGCCGTGGCACAGTTTGCACGTGCATGTGGTTCGAGTGTTGTCAGTGGTATCCCGCTTCAGTGCATCGGTCAGGATGCGTGTGGTGTCATGCTTGTACTGACAGAACAGCAGGATGATTCCGAGATGCTGTTGGAAACAGTTGTAGAGCCCATTGCACAAAAGCTGGAGAGCATCGAATCGACCCAGCCGAACTGGCTTGAACGGAAAGTCCGTGGCTGGCAAGGTACGTTCAGTCGGGGCAATCGACGCTTGATCGTTGCAGTGGGGGTGGTGTTGTTCACGATTGGCATGCTTCCGGTGCGTTACGTTGTTCCAGCCAACATTGAATTGCAAGCTGAGCAACGAAGATTTGTCGCAGTTCCGTTTGATGGGCCATTGCGGTCATCAACGGTTCGCCCGGGGGATCTTGTAAACGAAGGGGACCTGTTGGCGGAGATCGATCCACGGGAATTGGAATATGAACTTTCGGGAGTCAATGCTGAATTGGAAAAAGCCCTGCAGGAAAAAAAAGCCAAGATGGTGGAACGCAATGTCGCCGGCAGCCAAATGGCGGAACTCGATTCACAACGGCTACGCAGCGAAGCAGACTTGCTGATGCTGCGTCGTCAGAATCTTGAAATTCGCAGTCCGATTACCGGCGTGATTGTACGAGGGGATCTGGAGCGTTCGTGGGGCATGCCAATGATGCGAGGCGATACGCTCTTTGAGGTTGCCCCACTGGAAGTGATGCAGGTGGAAATCGCCATTCCTGAACGGGAAATTCGGCACGTGCGAACCGGAATGACGGTCGATTTCTCCGTTGATGCCTTGCCCGACCGAGCACTGCAGGGAACGTTGCTTTGGATTCATCCCCGTGCTGAACTGATTGAAAACGAGAATGTCTTCATTGCCCGCATGGAACTTGTAAATCCAGATTTGCTGTATCGACCCGGAATGCATGGCAGAGCCCGGATCAGAAGTGACCGACATCCCCTGATCTGGAATTACTTTCATAAGCCGTATTACGCCCTACGCCATTCACTGGGGTGGTGACCGGATGCCAAAGCGTGACCTGAATACGATTGACCTTGTGCAACAAAAACTGCGTCTGGCAGAGGATGTGATGGTCTGGCCTGTTCGCGAGTGTGGCGAGCTTGTTTACCGCTTTGAAATTCCTTCGTTACATCAATTCTTTCGCGTTGGATATGCCGAGTATGTATTGATTTCGATGCTGGACGGGAAAACCACGCTTCCAGAAGCATGTGGGCTGGCTGCCTCTGAACTGGGGCCAGACGCACCGACAGCCGCTCAGGCATCGACAATCGCTCGCTGGCTGATCGATCATCAACTGGCTTGTCTGGAGGATGAGCCTGCACCCGAGCGGATTGCAAAATTCCACAAAGGATCGCCTGATTCGTCACAGCAAGATGGTGCAAACAAAAATCGCCTGAGAGGATTGAATCCCTTTTGGTTGAAAGTACCCTTGCCAAAATCTGGAACATGGGTTCCCGCGTTAGCAGGCAAACTCAAACCTCTCTGTTCTATTTATGGTGCAGCCGCTTCATTGCTGATCTGTTTCCTTGCAGCATGGCAGTTCACGATCCACTCTGATCAGTTTCTCAGCACCTCGGTGGAAGTGTTTCATCGATCCAACTGGATCTATCTGCTGTTCACTTGGGTTTTTCTCAAGTTTGTGCATGAACTAGCGCACGCTGTCGTCTGCACACAGACGGGTTCCGAGGTGAGTGAAGCAGGGCTGGTGTTCGTGCTCTTGGCGCCACTTGCTTACGTTGATGTGACAAGTTGTTGGCGTTTGACGAATCGGTGGAAAAGAATTGCTGTCGCTGCAGCGGGTATGTACATCGAGTTGGTGATTGCATCCATCGCATTTCTCGTGTGGTTGAATGTGACAAGCCTTCAGTCGAAGTTTTTGTTGGATAACGTCATCTGGATGGCTGGTGTTTCAACGCTGCTGTTCAATTTTAATGTGTTGATGCGTTTTGATGGCTACTGCATTCTTGCTGATCTTGTGGAAATTCCAAACCTCTACGGTGAATCCAGTCGAGCGGTCCAGAACCTGTTCCGCAGATTGATTGTGGGGCAGGCGTCTGAACCGAGTCACCTGCATGGGTGGCGACGAAAGTTTGTACTGTGGTACGGACTTGCCGCGCTAGCTTGGCGAATTTTTATCTGTGTGTCACTGACGATCGCCGCATCAGTCATGTTTTCTGGTGCCGGAATTTTACTTTCTCTGGTCGGCATCTATTTGTGGTTTGCTGGTCCGCTTAGACGGCTCAGCAAGTTCTGGATGCTGCTCTGGCGTTCCGAGCCCGAGCGAGCCATCAGGTCAACTGTTTTCTCCATGATTGGACTTGTTGCCCTCTACATCATGCTGTTTGTCGTTCCCTTTCCAACTGCGATCAAAGTGCCTGCCATCGTCGAATACACTCCCGCAACCATTGTGCGCAGCGGAGTCACCGGTTTTGTTCGCGAAATTCACGTCACGGAAGGCCAGCAGGTTGAATTGGGACAGACTCTGATGGAAATCGAAAATGATGAGCTGGTGAATCGACTTGAGCAACTTGAAATCAAAAAACAACAATGCGAAATCGAGATCTCGTTGGCTGTGGATGAACACAACGCAGCGCGGGCTTATGTGAATCGACAGGTCTTGGGCTCACTGCTTGAACAGATCGATAATCTGAAGCGACAGGTTCAATGCATGAATGTGACAGCACCGCGTGCCGGAAGGATTGTTGTGCGTGATCTGGATGGCCTGCTTGGCACATTTGTTGAAGAAGGTACTCAACTGATGAATGTTGCTGATGAAGCGAGCAAAGAAATCATTGCCATGGTGGGGCAACAGGAAATTGATGAAGTCAGGGCGTTGGTAAATGCTGAGGTCAATGTCTGTACCGCTGGGTGGAATTTATCGCCTGGAGTCCTTGAGGTGGTTGAGCCGCAGGCGACAGACACGCTGGCGTGGAAAGCACTGGCTGCGACCGAGGGAGGCCCCTTGCCGGTCCGGGAGTATCGTGACGACCAGGACACGGCTTCGTTACGTTTGCTGGAACCGCTGTTCCAGGCTAGGATCCAACCAACGGGGATCATGTCGACGGAGTTACCGGCTGGAATGCGTGTCACCGCCTCGATCGGATATCGTACAGAAACCATTGCAACGCGCGCCAGTCACTGGGTCTCCCAGTGGTGGCAGGACGCAAAGGCACAGAGTCGCCGGGATTGAGAACTCTGATGTGTCGATCGCACAGAGTGGTTGAAAGCTGTGCCCAGGGGCGGTGTTTTCTGCCAAGGGCGGTGTTTTCTGCCAAGGGCGGTGTTTCAACGGTTTGCAGTTGTCATCACTTTCATGAATCAATCACCCTCAAAGATGGCATTCTTGATCGACTGAACGATTGATCGACGATTGGTCGATGACTGTGTCGCGCGATCCACATCGACACCAAGTACTTTTCCCAGCCGAATTGCCAAGTCCAGATCACGGACACCGTGGTATTGATTGGTCGCCCTGTTGGAAACATAAATGGTTTCAGCATCCGTCGTGTAGCCGGATTCAATGGCATCAGACATCTCCTGAATCCAGGCTTGTGGGACTCCCGAGTTGCGACATGTCTCTTCGTTCCAGATCTCGTCTCCGACACAGAGGTTCAAGATGGCTAGAGCACGGTGGCGTGGAATGGACATGGGATCGATGGTGGCGTGGCTTGGGACGAGACGTTGTTGAGATACCCGGATGGGCACGGATGGGAATGAGTTCAGTTCATCATGGCTGTCATCGAAACGCTCTCTGCATGTCGATTCGGGATGGCTGGGACATTCTACCTGCCATGATCTCAACCTATCCCAAAGCGAGCGAGCATCAGCACTCTGCGGGTCTAATCTTTCGACGATTTGGCCAATGTTTGACGAGGCTTCCGCGGCGGCTTCGCGACGAGACGGATGATCGGAACCGTTTTTCGACCGCCGTGGAAGGTTCGCTTGCCGTCAATGGTGTGATCGAAAACAAAGACTCCACTGCTGTTGCCGCGCGGTGATACACGGAGGATGGCGGGATGACCGCATTCCAGGCATTGGACACGCAAGCCGTGGCTGTCCAGAAGTTGATGGATCGACTCCGCCAGCTCGCGATTACGCTCCAGTTCCTCGAACGAACGGCCTACCAACTTGGAGAGCTGACCCTGAATTGCCATACGGATGGTGCGCTGCAGGCGATTGAGTTCCTGATTCAATTCCAGCAATGCCGTTTCGGCTTCTGCGGGGGAGATTGTCTGCGGAGCTGACATGCAGATGTTGCGAACGTTCGAAAAGGAGGGATACGGTTGGGTAGGGCGAGATTTTGAAAAGAACGCCGGTTCTTACTGGACATGTTATACAATTTGTATAACATGTCCAGAGTGGAGTTTGTTCAGGAGCGTGCAATCCCGAGGAAATTTCAGAAAAATCAGTAAAATCGCCGGATGGATGAGGTTTTTCCCGCGTAGTTCAACGTGGCGGGAAAACCGCAAATTCACTAGTGTTTCGTTTTGTCCTATCCGTCCTCCCCTTTCGCACGATCGCTGAACGCCCATGTCGGTCAATCAACAAACCGTCGAGGACACCAAGGCCCAAATCCGGGGGCTGGTGAACGAAATTGCCCAGCTGTCCAAAAGTGGGGCTACTGCAGAGGAGTTCTATCCGGAACTGCTTTCTCGCATCATTACAGCGTTGGCTGCTGCGGGGGGAGCGATTTGGTTGTTGGATGAGGATAGGCAACTCAGTCTGCAGTACCAGATCAATGCTGAACCGTCGATCCTGGATGACGAAACCGAAGATGCGATCCGTCATACTCGTTTGATTCAGCGCGTCGCCAACACGGGGCAGTCACTATTGGTTCCTCCGTATTCCGGGACCACCGATGGTGACGGTGAGGGTAACCCGACGGGATTCCTGCTCTGTCTGGGGGCCTTGCAGCATGATGGTCACAACGATGGCTTGATCGAGATCTTTCAGCGACCGGGAACCGCACCTGACACACAGAGAGGTTATCTTCGCTTTTTACAGCAGATGTGTGAATTGGCTGCTGAGTGGTTGCGAAGCCAGAAGTTGAGAACCTTGGGTGATCGTCAGACCTTGTGGCAGCAGGCTGATTCATTCGCCCGTGCCACGCACGAATCGCTTGATTTGAAAGAGACGGCTTGCATTGTCGCCAATGAAGGCCGGCGTTTGATTGGTTGTGACCGTGTGAGTATTGCGATCAAAAAGGGGCGCAAATGCAAAGTCCAGGCGATCAGTGGACAAGACACGATCGAGAATCGTTCCAACATTGTCACTGCTTTGAACAATCTGGCGACGCGGGTTGTCGCTGCGGGTGAGCCATTGTGGCACGATGGAGCGACGGAGGATTTGCCACCGCAAATCGAGGAAGCGTTGGAAGATTACGTTGACCAGTCATACGGACGAAACATAGCGGTTTTGCCTCTCCGCGAGCCTGAGCGTCGTTTGGGGGTGGACAATGAGTCCGGAGCCGCGGGTGAGATTGATCGTGACAACGCGCATCGGGGTGAAGTGATTGGTGCCTTGATTGTGGAGCAGATTGAAAGCGATATTCCAGAGGATGTGTTCCGTGCTCGCTGCGATCTGGTTTACGAACATGGCACCAGGGCCATTGCCAATTCACGGGCTTATTCCAATCTGTTTCTGATGCCGTTGTGGAGAACTTTGGGACGAGCCAGTTGGGTGCTCAGGGCCAGGACGCTACCCAAAACCATTGGCGTTGTTGGATTATTGCTGACTGTGGTTCTTGGCCTGACCTTTGTCAAGAAAGACTTCAACCTCGAGGCAGAGGGAACACTGGTACCGTCCGAGAAACGTGAGATCTTTGCACCCATCGACGGTGAGGTCATTGCCGTTAATTTCGACCATGACGATCCCGTTGAACAGAATGATATTCTGATTGAATTGCGGAATCGGGATATCGAAATTCAAATCGCTGATATCGAAGGGCAAATTCAAACCAACTTGGCGGAGCAAGCCAAGGTGCAAGGTCAGTTGAGTCGTCGTCAGCTTTTGAAACCGTCTGAGTTGCGGTCACTGCAAGCCGAGAAAAATGAATTGCTAACCAAAGATACGGTTCTGCAGCGAAAACTGCAGCTGCAGAGGGACCGTAAAGCGGAGTTGATGATCAGATCGCCCATTCAGGGTAGGGTCGTGTCCTGGGATGTCGAAAAAAATCTACGAATGCGACCGATCATGACAGGACAGGTGCTGATGGAAGTAGCTGACCTCGAGCAAAATCTGGTGCTTGAGGTAGAGTTGCCGGAAAAGCGGGAAGGGCACCTCGACGAATACATTGCTCAGCAGGGTTTGAGCAACTTGGACCAATTGTCTGTCACCTATATCCTGGCAACTGACCCTGATGAACCCATGGATGCCACCCTGCTGATCGATAGCATTGCGAAGCGTGCTGACGCAAATGAAGAACACGGAGCAGTGATCAAAATGCGGGTGAATCCAGACCAAGCGACACTTAGAAACCTGCAGCCTCGTCCTGGAGCCAAAGTGATCGCGAAGATCTACTGCGGTCGCCGCAGTAGTGGTTTTGTCTTTTTCCACGAAATCTATGAGTGGTGCCACAAGTTCTTCTTTTAGAACGAAGCCACTTCTGCCAACCAATATCTATCTTTTCCGGAGTTTTCAAGATGCGGTTTACATTATCTGTTTTGTATCTCGCTATCGCCACAACGATTCCTGCATTTGCACAGCAGGCGGCGGTTTCGAAGCAAGCACTTGAGGTAGAAAACTGTGTGGTGCAGTACATCAACAAGGTCGATGTTCCAGCGAGAGCTGAGGGGACGCTGACTGAGTTGAAAGTGGATGAAGGGGTCAACGTTGCCAAAGATGAAATACTTGCGATCATCGATGATACGGCAGCCAAAATCACTGTGTCGCTAAAAGAGGCGGAGGAAAAAGAGGCCATTCTGAATGCGACCAATGAAGTCAATCTGAATGATGCCAAGAACAGCGAAGAGCTTGCCAAGGCTGAGGCCGAGGCCTACGAGGAACTGCGACGTGAGCGGGCCATTCCCTATTGGGAGCTCGAAAAGAAAAAACTCGAAGCTGAGCGCGCGCTCCTGCGGATTGATCTTGCCGAAATGCAAAAGAGCATTGCTCAGGTGCAGGCGTTTGGGAAGAGACAGGAACTGGCCTTGGCAAAGTACGAATTGGAACGCCGTAAAGTGGTTGCTCCGTGGGATGGGTTCATCGAATCCAGACGGGCACAGCTTGGTGAGTGGGTTCAGCCGGGGACACCTCTTCTGACCCTGATTCAGATGGACAAGTTGCGGGTTGAAGGGGACATCGACGCGTTGGCATCCCGAAAAGTTGTCAAAGGTACAAAAGTCGAAGTTCGTATTTTTGATAAAAACTCAAGCTCAAGTTCAAGCTCAAGTTCAAGCTCAAGTTCAAGCTCGGAGCAAAAGCCAATTGAGGGAACCTTGGGCTATGTGAGTATGGAGGTCGACTTGAACAGCCGGCATCGGGTTTGGGTGGAAATCGACAATGTCAAAGATGATGGTGTCTGGCGTTACAAGCCAGGGATGACAGCAGAAATCACAATTCCCTGATCGCTTCTTTCACTCACCGATCAACCTCCAGTTACAACGTTCCAATCTTTTTGAGAATCACTCCTTCGCTCTGAATTCTATTCGCAAAGATAATTTGTATCGCGTTTCATGACCACGTTAGCCGAATCCCTCGTTAGCAGCTCATCAAGGCCGCTGACGGTCCGAAAACGCCCTGACCTGACGGCAAACCGTCAGTTCTATCAGGGTACGGCTTATTGGGTGGTCAAAGAGCCAGTGGGTTTGCAGTATTTTCGTTTTCACGAAGAAGAGTATTTCATTCTCAAAATGCTCGATGGGCATGTTAGCCTGCAGCAAATCAAAGATGGTTTTGAGCGGCGTTTCGCCCCTCAGAAAATCACCTTCGGTGATCTACAGCAGTTCATCGGTATGTTGCACCGAAGCGGGCTTGTGATCAGTAATTCACCTGGTCAGGGGAAAGCACTTCGGGAGCGTGGTCGCAAGAAAAAGAATAAAGAGACGTTGGGCAAGTTCGCTAATGTCTTTGCGCTAAGGTACCGCGGGTTTGACCCTGAAAAAATCCTCAACGGGATTCTGCCGTGGTTTGGATGGCTCTTTACAGTACCTGCCCTTCTCTTCTTCACCTTGTTTCTGGCTTCCGCTGCACTGTTGCTCGCTACCCAGTACGAAACGGTCTACGCCAAGTTACCAACTTTTCAGCAATTCTTTGCCGCAGATCGTTGGCTGATCCTTGCCTGCACCATGGCAATTGTGAAGGTCTTGCATGAGTTTGGTCATGGCCTGAGTTGCAAGAAGTTTGGTGGTGAGTGTCATGAAATTGGTTTCATGCTGCTGGTGTTTACGCCCTGTCTTTACTGCAATGTATCCGATTCCTGGATGCTGCCAAACAAATGGAAGCGGGTCTGGATCGGGGCAGCTGGTATTTACGTCGAAATGATCCTGGCATCGATAGCGACGTATGTCTGGTGGTTTACCGAATCCGGGACGACGATTAATGATCTATGTCTGAATATGATGTTCTTGAACGTCGTCAGTACGGTATTAGTCAATGGTAACCCGCTGCTGCGATTCGACGGCTACTACATCCTGATGGACGCGTTGGAAATTCCCAATCTGCGTCAAAAGAGTACTGAGGTGCTGAAACGCTGGTTTCAGGAGACATGCCTCGGATTGGAATTGCAGGACGATCCTTTTCAGCCCACACGTGGCCGATTCATGTTCGGCTTGTTCACGATTGCCAGTGTCATCTACCGCTGGGTCGTCGTGTTTTCGATTTGTTGGTTTGTGATCAAGGTCCTCGAGCCTTATGGGCTTCAGGCGATTGGACGGATGGTTGCGGTTATTGGTTTTGCCGGTTTGGTGGGGCAACCCATCATCCAAACATGGAAATTTTGTCGAACTCCTGGGAGATTGTCCAAAGTGAAACGCACTCCCCTGTTAATCACATTGGGAATTGTTGCCAGTGTTCTGGTTGGTGTTTGCTACATACCGTTGCCTCACCACATTGATTGTGCATTTGAAATTCGTCCCAGCAAAGTCGGGACGGTTTATGCCGGTACCTCCGGCAGGATTGAGTGGGCGATTGAACCTCGCACGTCGGTTGAAGAAGGCCAGCAGATTGCCAGACTGATCAACCGTGATCTTGAAATTCGTTTGGCGGATCTCGAGGGCCAGGAATTAGTCGCCAATGCCCAACTCAAGACAATTCAATTGAGAAGCCGTGAGGACGTCTATCTGAAGGCTTCGATTGATACTCAGGAAGAACTGATCAAGTCGATTCAATCGATGATTGCCGAGACCCAAAAAGAGGTCGAGCGTTTGACCCTGGTTGCCAAGCGATCTGGGGTTGTGATTTCACCACCCACTCGTGAGCCCCAAAAAGAGAACGACGGAAGATTGCCCGGTTGGACAGGGTCGCCACTGGATCAGGAAAACATTGGCGCACTTTTGACGCCGGGTGATGTGATTTGTGAAATCGGAAATGATCAGGACTTCGAGGCCGTACTGATCATCGACCAAGGCGATGTGCAATTGGTCCGTGAAGGGCAGGAGGTCGAAATGAAGCTGGATTCTCGAAGGCTTGAAACCTTTGGAGGCATCATTGAAGAAAAATCAAATGAACCGCTCGATGCGGCCACCTTGGGGATGTCCAGTCAAACGGGTGGAGATCTGCAGACCGAGATTGATCCCACCACAGGCATGATCATGCCAAGAAGTGTGTCCTATCAAGCACGCGTTCCATTGGTGATCGATGGGACACCGCTGAGGTCTGGGTACCGGGGATCCGCAAAAATTCACGTTGCACCCATGTCGTTGGGCAGCCGACTTTGGCGTGTGATTGTGAAAACATTCAATTTTGAACTTTAGAGATCGAGGATCCAGTGGCGTCTCCTTTCACCCGATGGAAAAGTCGTCAGAGTAAATTGTGAAACAGGAAGAAACTTCAACCGAATAAGGTCGTCTTAGTTTGTAATCATGGAACCGTTGTTCATTCAGGTTCCGATCGCAAACAGGTGTATTAGCGGGCAACACCACAAGAGGATCCAACCGCCCACTAGGACTCCAGTTTCTGGGGTCAGTTTCCATTTTTGTTGACGATTACAGATTCCATTGAGTGATCGTCTTCCTAACAACTCCCAACCTTTCGGAGAATTCAACAATGGCAGATGAGACCAACCAAGAAGACGCGGCAAAGCCTGGCGCCGCCGCTGCAGCACAGACACAACAACCTGTTCAGGTTCAAGTGGTTGATGACGATGCTGCTGCAACCTATGCCAACTTTTGTCGCGTGACGGGTTCACCGGAAGAGTTGATTGTTGACTTTGGTTTGAATCCGCAACCGATTGGGGTTCCCAAGGATCCAATTCAGGTCAAGCAACGTATCATCGTCAACTTCTACACCGCCAAGCGATTGCTGGCAGCTTTGCAGATGTCAGTTGCACGTCATGAGTCAGTCTTTGGAGTTCTGGAGACAGATATCAACAAACGGGTTCGACCTGGTTTGAGCCAGCAGGGTTCTGCCGAAAAGAAAAGCTAGGTTGCAGTCGTTGCTAACCTGTGGTTTGATCTGCAAATTGCAGATCGCTGTGCAAGTATATCGCGTCGTAGCATTTGCTCGACGCGTTTTTTTGTGCCATTCCCGGTTCTTGGGCTGCAGGAATTCCATTCACCGGGTTGCAGTCAGAACATTCGTTTTGACATCCATCTGCAGACGCGGCAGGATGGGGCAGTCAGTTTTGCTCAGTCAGGTCGACCGTTGATACAATCGATCAACATTCGCAAGCGGCCCAGAGCCCGACGATTGAAGTGGAATACAAGTCGCGGCAATTCTGATAGATCGGGTTCACCGACTTCTTCGGGTTGGGCAGTCGTCTGCTCGTAGGTTCCGTCGACAAGGATATCGGCGTAGTTCTCCCGAATGTAAGCAAGTTTTGATTCTGCAAGCGGCGCTTTGAGGCGAAAGACGAGACGGTTTTTGACATACCGCATGCTGTGATAGACACGGTAAAAATTCAGCGTTTCTTCGATCGCTTGGTCAACCGAATTGGTGATCTTGTACAGTCGCACATCTTCGGGGCTGATCATGCCACCATTTCCGAGCTGTTTTTCGATGAATTCTCCAAGGTCCTTCCAGTAGCTTCCGCCTGGATGGTCGAGCAGCACCAGTGGCGTCATGGTCTGCTTCCCTGTCTGCATCAGGGTGAGTGTTTCCATTGCTTCGTCGAGTGTGCCGAAACCACCTGGCAGGCAAACAACTGCACTGCATTCTTTCACAAACATCAGCTTGCGTGTGAAGAAGTACTTCATGGTGACGAGTTTTGGGTCGCCCTCAATATATTGGTTTGCACTCTGTTCAAATGGCAGCATGATATTCAAGCCGAGTGATGCTTCGCGGCCTGCCCCTCGGTGACCTGCTTCCATGATGCCTCCACCAGCGCCGGTAATGACCATCCAGCCATGCTTTGCCATTCGCTGACCAAGTTCGACGGCTGCTTGATATTCGGGGTGATCAGGACTCGTTCTTGCTGAACCAAAGATGGTGAGCTTGCGACGGCGTCGAAAGGGTCGAAACACCTTGAAGGCGTAACGAAGTTCTCGCAGGGTTCGCGAGAGAATCTTGAGGTCGCCTCGAGCCGTTTGGTCTTTTTCAAGCTTGCCGATCGTGCTCCGCATGACACGGTACATGTCTTGGGAATCGACAGGCTTGATGGGGTCATCAGCCGGTTGCGGCCGCTGGATTTCGTCTTCGCCAATCGCTTCGAGAGGGAGGTCGTCCTGATTCATGCGATCATAGTCCTGTTTGGAAGATTTCTTTTGTCTTAGACGAGTGAGTCAGCGATCCTGCGTTCTCATTCTCAGCCAGCTTCGGTTTCTGTTTTCGGATCGACGCTGGCGCGTGGTTCTGGCCGGACCCCGAGCGCCTTGGCAATCAAAATTGCGAGGGGAGCTGCAGCAAAACTGAGCAAGGCTCCCATTTTCACGGAGTCCTGAACTGGGCCAGCAACCGTAAATGCTGCGACTGATACAAAGAGTGCAACAGTGAATCCGATACCTGCGACCATTCCAAGGGTGACGACGTGACGGTAGTCCATCCCGGCGGGTTTCTGAAGCTTCAAGCCCTTCTCTGCAAACAGCGTCATTGCAGTGATGCCCAATGGTTTACCAAGCAACAGTCCGCCCAGGACAAGCCATGTGCCTGTGCCAAGACTGCTCATCACAACACCTGCGTTAGCCAACCCAAAGAGGCCAAGGAAAAATTCAACCGGAGTTTTCCAGAAGTGTTCGAACTCATTCAAGGTATCTTCGCGATTCTTTTCTGCTTTGGCGAACATGCCCAAGTCAGTGTGGGCATGAGGTAGGAACGGAATGATGGGGACCAGCCCCAAAGCTGCGTGAATGTTTGCCTGATAGAAGCTGTACCAGCATAAAACTCCCGGGCCCAGCAAGTAGAACCAATGAGAATGTACTTTTCCTCTTTTTAAGAGCAACGCCAGTGCCATTGCACCCACGGTCAGAAGAAACCATTGAATCTGTAAGGGGGCCTGAGGATAAAATACAGCCAGAATCATCAGGCCTGCTGCATCATCGGCAATCGCCAGCAACAGCAGGAAAGCGATCGCTGGGTGCCCAACGCCAAATATCATGCGCGCAATCAGATAACTGAAGGCGATATCCGTGGCACAGGGGACCGCCCAACCCTTGCCGAAAATGTCCTGAGTCCCGGTGAAGTAACAACCGATGATGTACACCAGTGCTGGCCCAGCAATTCCACCCACGGTCGCAAGCAGCGGTGTTGCAGCTTTTCTGGGATTGGAAAGCGCGCCACCTGGCAACAGTGATTCCCAGACTTCTTTGGCCGCAATGGCGAAGAAAAGAGCCATCAATATGTCGTTGATGACAAAGTGGATGGTCAAACCATGATGGCCCCCATGACTTTCCTGGTCATCCTGCTCAGCTCCTTCCGTGGTTTCAACCGAAGATGTTGTTTGGTTCTCGTCGCTGGCGTGGTCGTCCTCGTGATCACTCCAAAGGGAAGTCAGGTCGAAATCAACAAATCGAGTGTAGCTGGTTTCGGGAGGAGCACCTGAATCGTCAGACCCTGAGGGGATGGGCGATGCCAAGTTCGCCCAGATCAATGCGGCGATGGCACCTGCGATTAGCAGGAATGAGTTGTCAATTAAGGTGCGGACGATACCGCTTTTCTGTTCGTGTCCGGTCATATTCCGCAGTCTGGAACATCAGTGAGCAGGGATGTAGTCGGCATTCATATTTAATGAAAGCCTCGGGAAGCACGTTGCTGTCTGGAAATATAGTGGTTGGAGGTGAAGTTGGTGAGGTCACTTGAACGCATCGGAATCGCGCGTTTTGCAATAAAATTGCGTATCAAGTGCCGATAATTCCACCGATGTTGGCTGCCATGGCACTCCAGGGGCAGATTATGAGAGCCAGATTTGAACGAATGCAACCGTTGTCTTGCCCTTGAAGCGTCAGATTCAACATTCCGACTGCTCACAATCTGCTCCAAAAAAGAACCAGACTGCTTCGGAATGGATGATCTTCAGACTCGCGAGGTGATGGGAACCATCTCGCCAGCCAGCCCCCTCGGGGCAAAACTTTTATCTGTCCGAAAAACAGCTCAAAGCTTTGCTTTTGGAACATTGACGGGGGCTACCAGAGTTTCCATGAACTTGATGATCGCGGATCGATCACGATGAGAGAGATTCAGGAATCGGTCGCGAGTTCCAGCAGCTTCGCCCTCGTGCATGCTAACGGCTTCCAGCAGGGTGCCCGCTCGGCCATCGTGCATGTAAGGCGCTGAATCCCGCACGCCCCACAACGGCGGGGTACGCCACTCCTGCATGTGATTCGTGGGCTCAATTTGGATTCTTAATTGGTGTTCCATTTCACGAACTTCACGCGTTCTTCTTGATATACCGAATAAAGTGATTCCTTCTCCAACACTGTTGGTCTCGCCTGCAGCTTCAGTCAAAGTTTCCGACGCTCGGCCCAAGATCACAAACTGAAGTTTTTTCGGCTGTGTTGCCACATTGAAAACAATCGCTGAGCCGATGCTCAGTGGATTTCCTGCCGAATCAGTCGACAGATTGTCGGAGATCGCCAGTGGATTTCCTGCCGAATCAGTCGACACACTGCCCGAGATCATTTGTGTGCCACCATAGTATGACGCGGGAGTGCGGGGGGGACGTGCTGGATTTACGACTCTTTCAGACCTGATTCGATGGGGTTCAGCAAAGTTAATATCCTTTAATTCATAACCCATGTCGTGGAGTAAGAGGTCACTGTAGATGCCGATGGCATTTTCAAGATTGGGTTGGTGGCAAATCGAGCAACCAATCGATGAAAACTTTTTTTCACCACGAGCCCTTTGTTCACGCTCGTCGCTATCCAATGAAACGTCACGAATGGGTGCAGGCAGAGCTCTGACAAAATGTGTCAGAGTACGAATTTGAGTATCCGTGATGTCGATGGATGTGTTTTTGTAATTGGGATACAGAGGATCTATCGGTTGTTTTCTACGCTTGGTTTCTAGTCCAATTTCTGCTGCGCAGGCTTGGTCGTTAAAGTCAATCAGCGAGGCAATATTGGCTCGCCAGCCAAACTTTCCATATCGTCCATCCACCAGTGTTGATGGTCGGCCACTAATTTCCGGATGCGCCTTTTGTGCTTTGGCAACTGCATTCATGGTTTTCCTGCTGACCTGATCGATGAGGCCGCTGCCGAAAAGCGGGGGAGTATTTCGCTGATAGATGCGTCCATGGACGGTTAATTGGTGTTTTCCTTTTCTCGAGGAGTACACAAAAGGCGTCGCGTTGGCGACCCGCACTTCTTCCGCATTGAGGGGGCCACCAGATGGGCTGAACGATGCTCGAGTACCTGACATGATCGCCTCGTTGGCGTTGAGAAATGCGGTGGACCCGAAGTGCTGAAGCGGTATGGCGTTTGTCATGCTCCCGTTGGGAGCGACGAATCCGGGGTGGATTTCCGCTAGCATGCTCGGCGCGACAATCGAGGGTGTGAAGCCAGTCAAACGCAACTTTTCGATTCCAATTGACTTCGCATTGAATCGGGCGCCACCGCTACCCCCAACACCACCCTGATGATGGCAGGCGACACACGACTTGGCATTGTGCAGTGGTCCCAACCCATCACTACCTAAACCTGGGTTGCGGCTTGGCCATTCCCGCTCAAAAAGTGCCCTGCCTTGTTGAATTCGCTGTTGGTCGATTGCATTGGGTTCCACTGCCACGAGGCAAGCACTGGTGATCAGGCTGAATGCCATGATCAAGTTGGCCGTGATGGTCGCTAAGAGCATTTGCCTCAGGTATGACTCAGTCATCGGATTTTCTCTTTTGGAATAGGCTGCAAGGCTGATTTGTCAGCTGGCTTGGCTCTTCTCAACAAACCCCAGAACCGTGCAGGAAGATCCTGTTCACGAATGATTTGGGGGAGGCGGTTGTTGGGTGAGACCAGCAGATAACGAATCATTGACGGTGAAAAGAAGGTTAACGGTTTTAACTCGCGTTGCCGGACGAGTTCAGTGAGTTGCTGAGGGGTGATGGTGCGAAAAGGAAACTCCGTGGCCGCATCATGTGCTGTCTGCCATGAGGTTCCTTTGCGATGTTTGGGAGCTGTCGTTGGCGGCCAAGTTCGATGCTGGAGGTGGCTGGGAGATTTGATTGCCATCACAAAAGGCCCAGACTTTTTCTGTTCATCAAACCACGTCAATAAATCAGTTTGATCGCTGCCGGATGCAACTGCGCACTGTTGCCAGAGCAGTTCGACCACGATCCTCCAATCCTGCCGGACATCCATTCCCGTGATGAAGGGTGCAATCGCCTGGCACCATGGATAGCGTGGTTCGGAATGTTGCTCAAGAATGACGAGCCTTCGTCCGTCAAGTTCTGTCGACAATCCAAATCGCGTCTGCACATCGTAGGTGTAAGTTGGTTGCAACGCTGAAAAGAGTTTGTGCATCCGGATCAATGATGATGCAGGTTCCGCCGCTCCGTCACGGATCAAAGCGTCTTCCCGTTCCTTGATGTCAACAATTTCCTGAAGCTTCAAGTTCCATAGACGTCCAAGTCTTTTCTTGCTGCGTTGAACCAGGGTAGCGATGTTCTGTGTTCGATTTGCATCATTCAAATAAAGCAGCGTTTTTACTTCCTGAGCGTCTTCGAAAAGCGTCAGCAGGTCGTCGACGCTGGGGATTCCTACAGACAGAGCAAGCAGGTTGTAAAAGCCATCACACACAAGAAGAATGACTCGAGGAGGCGAATTGCTCACATTACCACCAGACAACTCCGACGGTGTACCGGCAAGGATCGACTGAAGAGAGACTCTGTCTTTCAGTTCCGGACGCGTTTGCAGTACCTGTTGGCAGGTGTGATGGAATTCCAACGCGCACCACCCATGCTGTGAGTGGTCTATCGGTTTCATCTCAGCAGCTTTGCCAGCCAGGTTTTCTGCCTGTTTTGCTTTGGCTCCTTGGGAATGATCCAGGAAGGCATCGTCATTGGTCACCAGAATCAAGACCAGTCTGTTGGTTGGATCGTCCCCAGACTGCCTTGTGAATGGTGTTTGCCATCTCAATTCGGGCTCTTTCGCAGGGTCAGCAGCGAAAATCGAATTTGAATCCGATACCAGAAGAATAAGCAGTGCCAGTAGTAATGAACTTCGCATAGCACAACCGAGTTAGATGAGTCTTGGTGTCTCGGGCATATCAAAGCCAAGTTATCAGAGTCGATTTTGTGAGTCAAATCGAAATTGACAAATGGCCTCACACACGGATGTAGGACTTTAGACAACCCGCTCGACAAGTTTTTTGGCTGCTTTGAAAGCTAGCAGCATGATCGTTGCGTTGGGATTACCCAAAGTTAGCTTTGGCAGCACGCTGGCATCGACTGCCCATGCTTGCCGTAACCCTCTGAGTTGGAAGTCGGGTGTCACCACGGAGGAAGGCATTGCCCCCATATGAGAAGTACCAGTCGGGTGATAAAGCGTTTGTGAGTAGCGGGAGACCGCTTTTTCCAAATCACGATTGGAGTCACGTTTTTGCCCGGGAACCGCCTCTGACACCGTCCATTGCGCTAGACTTGTTTCGGTGACGAGGCGTCTAGCAAATCGGATGCCATTGATGGTTTTCTCGCGGTCGCTAGCGTCTTGAAGATATCGCGGATGAATGCTTACTGGCATTCGTGGATCTGCTGACTGCAGGTGCAACATGCCTGTTGATTGCGGTTGGCTCGCATTCACACCAATGGTCATGAAGGCATGGTCGGTCGGTTTTGGGTAGTTGAGATAATGCGTAGGGGTCACGTGGATTTGGACTGAGTCCTGAAGGAACAATCCGCCGCATTCTGCCAGATTGGAAGCAAGTGGACCGCTGCCCATGGTTTGCCATCTCGCGATGTCCTGAACTGACGAGCGTGATGGAAATTGTCCTGACCTGACCTGAAAGATCGTTGGCATGATCAGGTGATCCTGTAGGCCTCGACCGACTTGCTCTGATTCAACGCGAACTTCTATCCCCGTTTTTTCAAGCTGGTCACGGGGCCCGATCCCGCTTCGCATCAGAATGGCGGGGGTAGCGATTGCCCCAGCACAGAGAATGACACCCTTGTTAGCGAGGATCTCATTCTTGCCGCGGTCATCCCATGTTTCCACGCCGATGACTCGATCACCTTTGCAGATCAGGCGGTTCACTGTTGCCCGTTGGACTTCAATGCGTCCGTCTGCTTGGGCTGTGTTGAGAAGCTCGGCAGGGTTCCAGCGTCGGCCAGATCGGTTAAGCCGCAGGTAGGTCCATGCGGTGCCCTCATCCAACTGCTTCGCTGCATTGAGAAAGCGGTGAGCCGATTCACTTTGCCACGCCGGTTGTTCAGGGCGAGTTAAATGGGTCAGGTTTTGTAAATCCTGCTGCAGCTCCGAGATACTCCATGCACCACCACTAGCATTGACCAACATCTGCAAGTCCTTGCGGGTTGGTGGAAACCAGATCATGGCATTGATACGGCAACTGCCACCCAGTCCCCTGCCGCGAGGCCAACGTAGTACTCGACGCGCGAGTCGGGCATTTTCTGTTGTCGAGAGATTCCAGTCTTCGCTGGAAGCCAGAAGTTTCAACCAGTGGGCAGGCCGTTCCCGATCGATCTGGGGAGCTGTATTTGTGGGTGGTTCCACGATCGTCACCATGCCGCGCCGCGAATCGGTGGCGTTTGCTAATTGGGCTGCGACAATGCAACCTGCCGATCCGGCTCCCACGACAATCCAGTCTGCGTTACTCATACGGGGATCGGCTCCCAAGGATTCCGTTCTCCGTCAGCGTTTGCTGAGACCAGTCTGGATTTCCAGAGATTGAGACCTTGGGTCGGAAAAGTCCGTTTCTTTCGTGAATATTGAACATTTATCGGCAAGTTCACCGCGAGCTCTTTCAGTTGGGGGAAAGCAGAAATTTCAGTTTTGATGGTCAATGGTCGATTTGGCTTTTGTTGATTACGATTTCGGGCACGTTACTGAATTCTGGACGGCCTTCCTGTCATTTTTACTCCTGATTGTCATGACCGAATCAGCAAGCTCACCAAAAATCTCCCGCTTTGGCTCGATCACCACGGCTCCACCCGATGCAATTTTGGGCCTTACCGAGGCGTTTGTTGCTGACCCGAGTCCTACCAAAATGAACCTCAGCGTCGGTGTTTACAAGGACGCCACGGGAAAGACACCCATTCTTGAGTGTGTCAAAGAGGCAGAGCGGCAATTGGTTGAGGGTGAAGTCACCAAAGGTTATTTACCCATCAGTGGTGTGGCTGAGTATTGTTCGCAAGTCGGGGATCTGATTTTTGGTGACACGATTGATCGATCTCGCTTAGCCACCTTGCAGACCCCCGGCGGGACGGGCGGCTTACGCATTGCAGCAGGTTTCCTCGCAAGTCAGCTCGCGCCCATTCGGTTGTGGACTCCCAGCCCGACTTGGGCCAATCACCTACCGGTATTCGCCTCGGAAGGCGTGCCCATGGAATCCTATCGTTACTTGTCAGCTGATCGAACTTCATTTGATATCGAAGGAATGATCGATGATTTGCAATCCAAGGCGAAACCCGGGGAAGCTGTTCTTTTGCACGCTTGTTGTCACAATCCAACGGGCATCGACCCTACTCCTGCACAGTGGGCTGAAATTGCCAAAGTGCTAGCGTCCAAACACCTGTTGCCTGTGATTGACTTTGCCTATCAGGGATTTGGAAAAGGCTTGCAGGAAGATACTGCCAGCATCCATGCCGTCCTCAAAGAAAATGATGAGGCCATTGTATGCAATTCATTTTCAAAGAACTTTGGCCTGTACAGTGAACGTGTTGGCGGTCTGACCCTTGTTGCTGCGGACGACTCTGCAGCCAAGGCCTCGATGAGTCAGTTAAAGAAAGTTGTTCGTTGCAACTACAGCAATCCGCCTCGGCACGGCGCTGCGATCGTTTCCACCATTCTCAGTGATGAAGCTCTGACAGCAAGCTGGCATGAAGAGCTTGCAGCGATGCGGGATCGGATTCAACAGTTGCGAAACCAGTTTGTTGAAACCATGAAAACCAGTGGATCAGGACATGATTTCTCATTCCTGCTGCCGCAGAATGGAATGTTTTCCTACAGCGGTTTGAACAAGATGCAGGTCGACCAGCTCAAGAATGAGCACAGCATCTATATTGTCGGAAGTGGTCGCATCAATGTTGCGGGAATGAGCGAAAATCGAATGGAACAACTCTGTGCTGCCGTGGCGCAGGTGCTTGAGAGCTGATCGTCAATCGCAGAAAAAATCCAGGCAGGAAAATCTGAGCACTCAATTTTCTTCTCAGCCGGAATTCATGGTCGGTTGGTTTGTTTGCGGCCCAGTTTCTGCAACGCTTCTGCTTCGGCCACAGGGTCGTGTCGTGGATTCCGTTTGGTGGGAATCGGCGCGTTGATCTCACGTTGCCAGTTTTGTAGCTGTGAAAGTAATTCATTCGCTTTGGCAGGATTCTTTTTGGACAGGTTCTGTGATTCGCTGATGTCATTTTCGAGATCGTAAAGCTCGATGCCCCCATCTTCGAAATATTGATGCAGCTTCCAGCGTCCATGTCGAATGATGCTGCAGGGCCGACTGCGATAAAGTAGATCACGCTGCCCATCGATCCGCTGGTAACTCTGCAGATACGCGGGGAAATGCCAGAACAGAGCCCGATCGTCCAAGGCCGTTTTGTCTTGCAATAAAATTGGTAGCAGACTCTCTCCATCGCGTGGCTGATCTGGCGGTAATTCAGCCTTGGTGATTTCACAGAAGGTTGGATAGAAGTCAACGTTGATGACGGGTTCACTGGATTGACTGCCAGCAGCAATCACTCCCGGCCATGTCACAAACATCGGTTCCCTGATGCCTCCTTCGTAGTAGGTGCCTTTGTAGCCTTTGAGCGGAGTCATGGAGGTAGCGGGACCGTATCCACCATTATCAGATGAGAAAAAGACAACTGTGTTTTCTTTCAAGCCGGTCTCTTCAAGCTTGTCCATGATGCGTCCCACACCGGTATCCACACTCTCAATCATGGCAGCCATGACGGCGTGTGAATGAAGTTCTCCTTTGGGCTTCGCATCGTACTTGGCCACAAGATCGGACTTGCCCTGCAGCGGAGTGTGGACAGCAAAGTGTGTCAGGTACAGAAACCACTTTTGCTTGCGGTTGCGATCAATGAAGCCGATCGCTTCATCCGTTAAACGATCCGTGAGATACTCGTCAGAGGGAGCGTCTTTTAGCCCAGGTGCCTTTGGATGCGGTGGGTAGTAACCACGCGGTGGGCTTCCGCTGTGGGTGCCTGCAAAGTTGAAGTCGAAACCGTAGGGAAGCGGATCGTCACTAAGATGCCACTTTCCAATGGTTCCAGTGCGGTAACCAGCTGCCCGGATCTGATGAGCCCACGTACGTATTCCCTTTGGCAATGTGTCTGTGCCGGGAACATGCATCCACTTGCCGAATTTCGCGTTCCCCCGACGCGACGTGCCCACGTTGTAAATTTCATGACGAGGTGTGTATTGCCCGGATAGCAGACAAGCTCGGGCGGGTGCACAGTTGGCTGATGCAGAGTAGGCATTCGTGAAGATCATTCCCGATTTGGCCAACGCGTCCAGATGCGGTGTTTCATAGTAGTCGGAGCCCATGAATCCACAATCCCGCCAACCATAGTCGTCCAGGAAAATGAACAGCACGTTTGGACGGTCCTGTGTCTCTGTCTCGCTATCTTGTGCAAACAGGTGAGAATGCTCACTGAGAAACGCAAGTGCAATTGCCAACTGCATACAGAGTTTCAGCTTGAATGGGATCATCATGTCTTCTTTTTAAACTGACAGAAAGAAAAGGAAGATGGGTTTGCGACTGCTGGACCGTCAGGAAAGAATCTCTTTCACGACCCGACTTTCTTCGACACCTGTCAGACGTTGGTCAAGTCCTTTGAAGGGGTAGCGGAACCGATCATGATCAATCCCCATCAAGTGCAGGATGGTCGCATTCAGGTCGCGGACATGCACCGGATCTTTCACGATATTGTAACTGAATTCGTCAGTTTCGCCGTGGACAACTCCACCCTGCACGCCACCGCCCGCCATCCAGATTGAAAAACATTTGGGATGATGATCACGACCATAGCTGGTTTTGCTCAGTGGGCCCTGACAGTAGATTGTTCGTCCAAATTCTCCCCCCCAAACCACCAGTGTGTCATCCAGCATCCCGCGCTGGCGGAGGTCAGTTAGCAGACCTGCAGATGGCTGATCAACATCGCGACACTGATTTGGCAGGTCCTTGGGGATGCCTCCATGTTGGTCCCAACCACGGTGAAAGATCTGGGTGAACCGAACTCCCCGTTCGGCCATGCGTCTTGCCATCAAGCAAGTATTGGCGAAAGTTCCTGGAGTGGTAACTTGAGAACCGTACAGGTCCAGAACATGCTGTGGTTCATCACTGATGTCTGACAATTCCGGAACACTGGTTTGCATCCGGAATGCCATCTCATATTGTGCGATGCGAGCGTGGGTTTCCGGGTCACCGAGTTGCTCAGCCGTTCCCTGATTCAAGCGGGCAAGCGAATCAAGCATTCGACGTCGGACGGTTGGGTCGACCCCGTCCGGATTGGAGAGGTACAGCACCTGATCTCCTTTGCTGCGCAGGGCAACGCCCTGATATTTGCTAGGCAGGAAGCCGCTTCCCCATAATCGGTTGTACAACGCTTGCGCCTGCTTACGACCACTCCAGGTGGGGGTCATGACCATGAATGCCGGCAGGTTCTCATTCTCGGTTCCCAAGCCATAACTGAGCCATGAACCGAGGCTGGCCTTGCCGGGCAGTTGATCTCCTGTGCAGATATAGGTGATGGCGGGATCGTGATTGATCGCTTCGGTGTACATTGAGCGAACCAACGCAATCTGGTCGGTTTTCTTTGCCATATGCGGCAAAAGTTCACTGACCATGGTGCCGCTGGAACCGTGACGTGCAAATTTGTAAATGCTTGGTGCGATGGGAAATCTTGCCTGACCACTGGTCATGGTGGTTAAACGCTGACCCTGGCGAATCGAATCGGGAAGATCCTTGTCGTACCAATCTGCCATTTTGGGTTTATGGTCCCACATGTCCATCTGGCTCGGTGCGCCGGACATGAACAGATAAATGGCACGACGCGCTTGTGGTTGGTGATGCGGTAAACCGGCCAGCCCACCAGTCGACACACCGCGATCGGAGGCACTTGATTCTTCCGCTTGCAAGGATGCCAACGCTGCGGCACCAATTCCACACGAGGTGCGTGAAAAGAATGCTCGGCGGGTAAGAGCGGCGATTCGTGGATCGGTATGCATGGGACGGAAATTCAAGGAACAATTGAAAAAGTTGTTACTCAGAGCGAGAAATTTACGAAGCTTGGTGGGCAGTTACTTGGAAACGACTTCATCCAGATTCAGTACGGTACTGGCCACAATCGTCCATGCGGCCTCTACGGGGTCAGCATTTTTTGAGAACTTTGTGGTCAAGGCAGGCTGGCTGGAATAGTAGGTGATCAGGTCGGTTAGCAGACTTTTGACTTCAGACTGTTCGGTTTGGGAAGGTGGGCGAGAGGTGACTGTTTCATACAGCCAGTCAATTCGTGCGGCCATTCTTTCCCTCTCGGGCAAACTCTGGATTTTCCGCTCGTTCAATGCCCTTCGAGCAAGCTGATGGGCTGAGTCGACATATTGGGTTTCGTTCATCAATAGCAGAGCTTGCAGCGGCGTGTTGGTTCGTTCGCGGCGGGCTGTGCATGATTCCCGACTGGGAGCATCAAAGGTTGACATTTGTGGCGGTGGACTGGTGCGTTTCCAGAAGGTGTAGACGCTCCGCCGATAAACTTTATCGCCGATGTCCGGTTTGAAACGGACCGTGTTGCTGCCCGAGTAGCCCACCGCCTTCCACAATCCATCTGGTTGTGGCGGTTTGACACTGGGGCCCCCCAGCTGAACGGTCAGCAAGCCAGCAACGAACAAAGCCTGGTCACGGAGAACTTCTGCATCCAGACGATGTCGTGGACCTCGAGCGAGCAAGCGATTTTCAGGATCGATTTCTTGAGCTGTTGGGCTGACTCTGGATGACCTGGCGTAGGCTTCTGTCATCACCAATGTCTTGAGCAGTCGTTTGACATCCCAGCCGTGCGATTGAAAATCCAATGCCAGAAAATCGAGCAACTCGGGGTGACTGGGTGGCTCGCCCTGAGAGCCAAAATCTTCACTGGTTTTTACTAAACCAACTCCGAAAATCTGCTGCCAATATCGGTTGACAGCGACACGTGCTGTCAGCGGATGATTTTCCATCGCCAGCCACTGAGCAAGTCCCAGCCGGTTGGCCGGCGCGTTGGCGGGCATGCTTGGCAGGAATGTCGGTGTTGCCCGGGATACCGGTGTTCCAGGCTGATCATATTGGCCCCGAACCAGCACATGTGATTGTCGTGGTTTTGCCAGCTCTTTCCAGACAAGCGTGGTTGATACGCTATCGTTGAGCTTCTTTAGAGCTTTGCGAACTCCTTTTTCCTGGTCCACCAAAGCAAGCCAGTCCGGGTGCAGGCAATGCACTTTCCGGTAGAAGTTCCTCAGCGAAACCTGATCTTGTTCACTGCGATCTGCTTTTGCGACGTTCAGCAGTTGATGCAATTGACGCGGAGTATCGATGGCTGGTGAACGGAATGCAAAAGTCAAACGTGATGGTGGGCTGTAATTCACCACCTTGAGATAAAGATCATTATCACCTTGTTTGAGATCCAGTTCGTACTCCAACGCCAGTGGATTGAGTTCCCGATTTTCCCTTGAGATGGCGATCTGCTTTCCGTTGAGGTAAATCGCATGGCCACCATCGGTTCCGAGTAACAAGGTGATCTTTGTTGCTTTGGGTGCTGACAGACGCTGGTGCAGTACCATCACGCTGCTGCGATCCTGCACCGTGGGCAGGCTCTGTATTTGTACTTCTGTCAGATCCGCCCGTTCCTGCCAACGGTATGGCTGGTCTTCATGGTTGAAGACTTCATCAGGTTTGAACTCGGTTTGTTGCGATGCGTACTTTCGACCGTAGGCTGCAATGGCGCTTTCGACAGTGAACGGTCCTGCAGTCGAGACGGGACTCAGGGTGATCCTCTGGGCCACGGGCACCTTTGGACTCATGTCGCCAACCGAAAGACGTACACGCCTGAGGTGATGGGCTGCAAATTTGGATTGATATTGCAAACGCACTCGAATCTTTGCGTTGTTCCCTTCTGCCAGCAGTGCTGGGATCACAAACCAAGCTGAACGTCCCCCTGTTTTTTGATGTCCACCGACAGCCCAGCCCGTGCTGTCATTGACTTTTGAATCGAACGCCTGGCGGATACTGAAGGAACCAGTCTGCTGTTCAAAATCCGCGAACCCGTACGTGATTGGGACTTGAAGCCATTGCCCCTCGAGAAAGTCATCCGTGATTTCGACACTGATTTCCGATAGTACGGCATTGCCATTGTCTGCCATGCCAGCACGGGTGTTCGCATCATCTGCCAACGCTTCAAGATGCAAGGTTTGCCATTGCGTTCCTGAAGTGATAGGAGCGACGATGGTCGTCGTGTCTTTGGCGGCCGGTGATGCTGCAAATTCGAACGAGCCATCAGTGTGGATGGTCATTTCGGTGCCCGCCTCGGAGTGGACAGTGACAGGCATCAATGATTCAATCTTTGGTTCAATTCCTTTGACCAGAGCCTGTTCCCAGCCATCCTGGGCTGTGTCCACGCTGGGGATTGGATTGACCATGCTTTGCTGCAGGTCAATCAGTGTCTCCTGAAAGTCATCGACTTGTTGTTTCTGCTCAGTGGTCGGAACCGGAATCACGGGTGCCGGGTTCTTGACGTTTGCATCCAGTGCACGACCGTCCAAACTGTTGAAAAATGAAAACAGTGAGTAGTAATCTTCCATCGAGATGGGATCAAACTTGTGATCGTGGCAGACTGCACAACCTGTGGTGAGCCCCATGAAGATCGTGCCAAATGCATCGGTGCGATCGATCACGTTTCGTGTGAAAACTTCATCGTAAATGGAACCACCTTCACCAGTGGTGACATTCAGGCGGTTGAATCCACTCGCGATTAGATGTGACTCCTGTGCCTCTGGGACCAAGTCACCCGCCAGTTGCAGGGTCATGAATTCATCGAACGGCATGTTGTCGTTGATGGCTTGAATCACCCAGTCGCGATACGGCCACATCTCACGATAGTTGTCCAGGTGCAAGCCATGCGTGTCGGCATAGCGAACGAGATCGAGCCAATAGCGTCCCACGTGTCGACCAAATTCGGCAGAACTCAGCAAGCCATCAACCAACCGTTCATAAGCTGCTGGCGAATCATCGGACAGAAACTTGGCAATCTGTTCCCGAGTGGGGGGCAATCCTGTCAGGTCAAGACTGACTCGGCGAATCAATGTCCGGCGGTCACTGCGTGTGTTCAATTTCAAGCCAGCAGCGCGGGCCCGCTGGTTGATCAGGTAATCAATCGAAGCAGGGCTGTTTCCCAGTAACTTGGCGGGAAGATTTGGCTGTGCCGGTGCGCGAAATGACCAATGTTGCTCGATTGTCGCTCCGGACTCAATCCAGTGCTTGAGAAGTGCTTGCTGCGATGTTGATAAGGGTTTGTGGAACTCCGGCGGTGGCATCAGAATATCGGCATCACTCGAGTGGACCCGGGAAAGCAATTCACTGTCGGATGCGTTTCCTGCAGTCACAACGCTTGACAGGCCTTCCGCAGTATCAAGTCGCAGGTCAGCCTTGCGAGTCTGTTCATCGGGGCCGTGACAGGCGAAGCAGTGATCCGAAAGAATCGGGCGAATATCCCTGGAAAAATCGGGCACTTCGAGATGATCGGAATTCTCTGCGACACATCGGTGTGTCAGGGCAGGAACGATCCCGATACCCATGGTAACGAGCAGCGTCACGGCAACGAGGTGGGGCCGATTGAGCATATGTCAGGGACAATTCAGGGTTTGGAGGGGAATACAGGGCAATGTCATCACGGCACCACCCAATACAGTTTACCGCTGTTTACCACTCTCTGAAAACGAGAAGCCGACAAACAGTGGCTCTGCCAAGGTGTCGGATGGGTAAAGCGGATAACCGCTAAAACGAGAGATTTGCAGTGCTTGCCCGGCTTGGGCAGACTCTCGTCGACTTGATGTCTCGGCCAATGGTGAGGGCTTCATGAATTCACACGATTGTGCTGAACGCTGCGATTGAAGGGATTGCGATTGAAGAAATGATGCGCCAGCAGCAAAAGTGCACCCACACCAGAATGTCTGCTTACCGGGGTTGCCCTTTGGCATTGCGTCCCTCAGAGGCCCTGCCCCAACCGCCGCCACCGGGTGTTTCAATGATCAGTCGATCACCGGCGGCTACGGAGAGAGATGTGGTTGCGCCAAGCGATTTTGTTTTCCCGTTGTGCACCAGCAGGTTCCGTCCGATTTTACCCGGTTCTCCACCTGACATGCCGTAGGGTCCGACATCACGCCGACCCGTGAGCAGTGAGATCACCAGAGGTTTCAAAAACTCGAACTCCCGGATCATGCCATCGCCGCCACGCTGCCTACCCGACCCACCACTCTGATTGCGAATGGCAAAGCGTACCAGACGCACTGGCAATCTCGATTCCAGAATTTCAGGGTCAGTGATGCGGGTATTTGTCATATGTGTGTGCACGGCATCTGCGCCCCGGAGTCCAGCCGTTGCGCCACTTCCGCCGCCAATGGTCTCGTAATAACCAAACGTCGAGTCGCCGATCAAAAGGTTGTTCATGGTGCCCTGTGAGGCGGCTGCTGCGCCCAGAGCACCCAGCAGGACGTCGACAATTCGTTGGCTTGTTTCGACATTTCCAGCCACGACTGCGGCACACTTGGCGGGATCCGCATGGTGTGGTGGGTCCAGCAATCCTTCGGGAATGTGGATGGTCACATCTCGCAGGACGCCGTCACAGAGAGGTAAATCAGAACCCGAGACGCAACGGAGTACATACAGCGTGGCGGACGTCACGATGGCTGGTGTTGCATTGAATCCATGGGGGTGGACTGGTGAGGTCTCGAAGCGTACGTCCAGTTTATCCTGATGACGTTGCAATGTTGCCGCAATGCGGCTGCCGTCATCCAGATGATCTTCGAAGCTCATCGGTCCATCAGGTAACGTTCGTATCCAACGCTGCATGGAATCACCAGCGAGTTCCAATATTTGACTCATGAATGAGTCAATGATTTTCATGGAGTATCGTTGGGCAAGCTCTCTCAAAGCACGGGCACCATGCGCACCGGCCGCCTGTTGCGCCGTAATGTCAGCCAGGTTCTCATTGACGCATCGGGAAGGATAGCGACCACTGGAAAGCAGTTGCTCCAGTTCGGCTTCATGGCTCTGACCCGATTGCACGAAGGCAAAATTTCGAATCACGACGCCTTCTTCTGCCAGCGAAGTCGCATTGGGAGGCATGGATCCCGGAGTCCGCCCACCAATCTCTGCATGGTGTGCCCGCGATGCCACGTAGAAATCAGGTGATCCGTGTGTGGTCTCAGGGTCACAGAAGACAGGCGTGATCGCCGTCACATCAGGCAGATGTGAGCCACCTGCATAAGGATCGTTACTGAGGTAACAGTCATGCGGGGACATTTCCGGAAACTGCTGCATGATCTGGCGAACGGTATGACCCATGGCTCCAAGATGAACGGGAACATGGGGTGCATTGGCAATCAACGAACCGTCCTGGCGGAAAACTGCACAACTGTAATCGCGTCGCTCTTTTACATTGACACTGATTGATGTCCGCCGCAGAACTTCGCCCATCGCGTCAGCGATTCCTTGTAGGCGTCGGGCGATGACTTCCAGTAGAACGGGATCGGAGGTCAGGCCCTGGCGTTCTGGTTTTGGGTTTAATTCTGCTTCACAGCAGGTGACCTCGATCATCCCATCTTGAATCCTCGTGGCCTGCCAGCCCGGTTCCACAACAAGGGTCGAGTGATCGCCCACGATCATCGCGGGGCCAGTAATCGTTTTGGACAGGGGGAAGGAACAACGATCAATGTGCAGGACGTCGATCCACTGACCATCGTGCCACATTTTCTCTTTCTGCGATGTGCCGATGTCCGTGACCTGATGTTGTGGCGGCTGTTTTGTTTCAGACCGTAGTGTTGCGTCACATCGTAGAACTGCCAACTCTACGGAACGATCAGCTTGGACATAGCCAAAAATTTTCTGGTGCTGTTGGTGGAATCTTTCCAATAACGTTTCAAAAGGGTGCAGCGGGATGCTTAGTGGGGCTTCGGTCCCTTGATACCTGACATCGGCTTCGAAAACATGCTCAATTTGCCCGCCGTGTTGGACTTCTTCTTGCAGTCGATGTTCAGCCTCATTGATCAAGGACGTGACTGTGGTCTGAATGGACTGGAAAGTGAGGTTATTGATCAATTCGTAGATGCCACGCGTGATCACTTGGCCCTGGTCAGCCAGTCCCATGCCCAACGCGCTGAGCATCCCTGAATCAGGATGGTCCAGAATTCGTTTCATTCCCAGAACACTGGCAACCCGGCAGAGGTGTTGGCCTGCAGCACCACCAAATCCGACCAGCACCATGTTACGCACATCACTGCCTTCTGCAGTGCTTACTGTGCGCACTGCTTCTGCCATGTGAGTCACAGCAATCGAAAGGAATCCCTCCGCCAATGGTTCGAGCGAAGACAACCCTGAATCGCGGGGAAGCTGTTGCAGGATGGATTGCAATGCTTCGGTGGCAGCTTGGCGATTGAGCGGAAAGGGAAACCGATTTTCCGGTACCCTTCCAAGTAATAAATTGACATCCGTTATGGTCAGTGGACCACCTCGTCCGTAACAGGCAGGTCCGGGATTGGCACCGGCACTTCCGGGACCCACTGCCAATCGTTGGTCAGTGTTGTACTGACAAATGGATCCACCGCCAGCGGCGACCGTTTCAATGTCCATCATGGCTGTCATGACGCGAACGCCCGCAACGCGTGATTCATAACGCCGTCCCACTCGCCCCTCATATCGGCTGACATCCGTGCTGGTACCACCCATGTCCAAACCGATTGCATGCTTGGTACCTGCTCGATCAGCAACGTGTCCCAACGCGACGACTCCGCCCGCAGGGCCTGACAAAATACTGTCTCGACCGCGGAATGCAGCAGGCGATACCAGTTTGCCGTTACTGGTCATGAGTCGTAAACGACATTGCGAAGTTCCGCCAAACTGCTGCCAGACCCGAGACACATACCCTGACAGGATTGGATTCAGGTAAGCATCCAGAAGCGTGGTCTCAGTTCGCGAAACATATTTGATTAGCGGGGCGACTTCGCTGGATCGGGAAATGTTGGTAAAGCCTGCCTGAATGGCCAATTTTTCGACCAGTCGTTCATGCTCATCATTGACATGTGAGTGCAGCAGACAGATGGCAAGTGAATCTGTCCCGTCCTGCTTGAGATCATGAAGCAGTGAGGTGACTGAATCGACGAGCAATGGGTGAATCACGGCTCCGTGTGCATCAAGCCTCTCGTCGACTTCCAGCACACGATCCGTCAGTGGTGGTGTTTTTTCAATGGACAGTGAGAACAGATCTGGCCGATCCTGTTCACCAATTCGCAGAAGGTCGGCAAACCCTTTTGTGACCAGAACAGCGGTATTGGCGCCGCCGCGTGTCAACAACGCATTGGTGCCTCGAGTCGTTCCCAGGCGAACATCCAGCTCAGGTAAGAGAGCATTCAGCGGAATGCCAAGCAGGAGTCGGGTCGCCAGCACGGGTGCTTCCAGCTCGGCATTGAGTTCAAATAGCAGGTCATGTTTCAGTTCAGGATCTGTTTCAGGTTGGCTGTCTGAAACGTCATTGTGTTGCAGGGTATCGTTGGCAGGCTTACCGGGTGCGAGCCCAGTGAATGTCAGCAGATCATTTTCGTGCTTGATGATCCGCCCCAGGGGTCGCAGGTGTCCCTCAGTGTCAAGGATGGATATTTTGGCGTTGTTCCAGAATCCGGGTATCGCCTGTCCGGCAAGTTCGGTCACCTTGAAGCTGTGTGGGGTGATCCACGCTTGAATCTTGGCACGGATCACACCGCTGCTGAGCACTTTGGTGTGGTATCGCGTTGAACCATCATTGACGATGCAGTCAGTGAAGGTTCCTCCGACATCGGCCCAAACTGTAACGGTCATGAGTTGAATAACGCCAGGCTTTCTTTTGCTGCTGGTTGATCAATCAACGCGACAGCAACGTCACCCGGTTGCAGGGTGTCATTAGCGGTGGGTACGTGCACAAATCCGTCGCGTTCGACGGCAGCAATCAAGCAGCGACCTGACAATGGCAGTTCTGCCAACGTCGCTTCAGTGACCTGTGTGCCTTCGGATACCTCAAGTTCATAAATACCGATTGAGCCATTGGGGATTCGACTTTGGCTGATGATAGCACCCTCATTCAGGAAGCCCAGAATTTGCCGTGCCGCAACATCTCGTTCGCTGACCGCGCGATCAATCCCCAGTTTGCCAACCACATTGGCATAGTCAGGCCGTCCAACCACACACATCACACGAGCCGCTCCCAGTTCCCGTGCTTCGACTCCTGCCATGATGTTGCTTTCATCGCTGCCGGTACAGGCAACAAAATAGTCGACGGTTCCACCACCCTCGTCTTCCAGCACGCTGCGGCGATTGGCATTGGCATGAATGACGGTGACTCCCGGCAACAGCTTTGCCAGCCGATTGCAATGGTCTTCATTGCGTTCGAGCAACACAATCCGGTAATCACGTCGACTCAATGAGTCAGCCAGGTGATAACCTGTCTCACCGCCACCGGCAATCATCACACGTTGTTTGAGATGCGACTCTGATTCAGGAACAAACATTTCTCTTGTTTTGGTCACCATCTCGGGCGCACCAATCAGGCTGACTCGATCACCCCCGTGCAGTTCATCTTCGCCACTGGCGATCCACATGCGTCCCTCGCGGGCGATGGATCCGATGCGAACGGCACCCGAAATTTTCAGGTCTCGCAGTTTGTGTCCCGCGCAAACCGACTTGCCATCGACCTCAACCTCATAGACTTCCAACTGACCGCGGGCAAAGTGCTCCAGCGGAATCGCATCCGGATTTCGAATGGCACGTGCCAATTCGAAGGCTGATAGCTGTTCGAGGCTCAGCAAACTGTCAATGTTGAAGTGCCGCTGATAATCGAATGTGCTCAGGTCATGAAAGGCAGGTGCAAAGACGCGGGCAATGCTTCGGCGTGCACCCAGTTCTTTTGCCATGCTGGCTGCGACAATGTTGACTTCATCGTTGCCAGTGACCGCGAGGCACATGTCTGCAGAACCCACTTCTGCCTGAAATAGGACAGTGCTTCTCGATGCGCTCCCGACAATCGCTTTGACATCCAGTTCATTGTTGATGCGTTGAACGTTGGCTGCGTTGCTGTCCACGACGGTAACACTATGCCCACGTCTGCACAGCATGTCCGCCACCCAGCGGCCAACTGTTCCAGCACCAAGAGTCAGAACTCGCATGAAATTCAGTTTGTATGAAAGGAAAGAAACAGGCTTCAGCCGGCAAACCGTTGTGTGAAAGGGGGCACCAGCGTGCGATGGATTGGTACGTTGCCAGTTTGAAATTGCAAAAAGACTGCAGGTTGTTACGAAGCAGTCATTTTCGAGCGTGCCTTGCAGACGGGGAATGTTTGCAGGACAGAGCAGATTGCACTTCGATTTGTCTGGATAATCTTCCCCTGCTCCTTGGGTTTCAGGTGACAGTGGTTTCAGGTGACAGTGGTTTCAGGTGACAGTGGTTTCAGGTGACAGTGGTTTCAGGTGACAGTGGTTTCAGGTGACAGTGGTTTCAGGTGACAGTGGTTTCAGGTGACAGTGGTTACAGGTGACAGTGGTTACAGGTGACAGTGGTTACAGCAACCAGTTGAGAATACAAACCACGATGAAAATAATTCCCATGAAACCGGTAATCCAGCGTCCTGTTTGCAATGCGTGCTGCACAATCAGTTTCGTATTTTCATGACGCGTACCACCAAAGACCAAGGCGATGGCGATGATCAGTGGCAGGTAATACAGCAGGTAACTGGGAGAGATGGGAAGCATGTTGTGTTACCGGGCAAATGTTTTGGCGTGAGGGGGAGTTGCAGGAGCGATTGAAAAGACTTTTTCAGGTCGCTGCCTTCTCGGAATTTTCGTCCTTGGGCTTGTCCCCGGACTCTTTCTTTCTGCCACTGATCGGAACGGACAGTGGTCCACCGTAAGCATCATAGATGACCAGAATATTGAGTAAGCCGGCGATCACGGTGTACCACGTCCCCATCTCGTAGCCAGCTCCTCGACGGGCATACCACGCTGACACTTCATCCGCCTCGCTCTCCCTGACCGGACGCAGGGGAGGAGCCATGAACCCTCCCCAGTAGGGCTCATAATCGTCTGAGGTGACGCCGGTTTTGGGGTCGGTGGCCTTCTTGATCAAATTGGCTTGGATCAAGGCCGGCAAAGCTGCACCACCCATACCGGCTTGCAGGACATAGTGCCAACGCTTGTCCCCCGGGACCCAGGATGCATACACCACATGTCCGCCACCCAATGCGAATCCAAGCACCCAAGCTGACAAAATGCAGACCAGGAACAAAATACTCTTGGCATAACGCCGCTGATAAAAATGGCCAGCTCCGGGAACCAACCACGCTAGCAAGGCGGCCAACGCCCGATTTCGGAGATCAATTCGTTCGCCGTCCACCAGAATGGTATTTTCGCTGTCAGCTTTCATCTGTGGCTTCTTGTTGGTGGCCCGACTATCTCGTTTCTGACCGTCCATTGTGAAAGAAAGCGTTTGATTGCGATAGGTGAATCAATTGTGATCAAGTTTGTCTTGACGTGATTCCCCGTAATCCAGTAAATCGAAAACTCAAGTTTTTTGATCCCTACCATTCGTTCAGACGGCACTCGCATGGCTCGCTTCGCTCTCGGATTCAGCTGTACCTTTACTCTCTTGCTCGCTGTGGGCTGTGGCTCAGGAACCCCTGTTGCCGACAATCCGACCACACCGGCTCAGCAAGGGATGACGAACAACGTCGGCACACCGCCACCCGCCAGTTTAAACCCTCCACCGACCGATATCGTCAGCCAGTTTCTCGACGAAATTCGTCGTGGTGGTGAGGATTCCCGAGCAAATGCACTGCTCACGACCCGAGCACAAAGCGAACTCAAACGCATTGGGCAAACCATCCAACCCATTGGGTCACCCAACGCCAGCTTCGAAGTGACGCGGTTTGAGTTGCATCCCGAGGATGAGACCGCTGCCATGGTGCACAGCGTTTGGTCCGAACCTAACGTTGATGGCGGCAATATCGCCTCGTCTCAGGTTGTTTGG
>PKCN01000121.1 GCA_002862205.1 Planctomycetaceae bacterium
GATCCTCAATCACCTTATCACCATTGGCAATTGAGTTCGCGAGGGCTCCACTGCGAATTTCGGCAAGATCTGTGCCAACCGTTTTCGCCAAATAGGGTGCGTCTCCACGGTGGGCTGCCTTGGCAGCTTCTGCAGCGATCGTCAAACGACTTCCCTCTGCCTCAACGGTTCCGGGCAGTTTATAACCGCTGGACCTTGAACTGCTGCTGATCCGTGTATGCCCGACCTCCATGCAGCTAACACCCGCACCCTGCAAAATGCGTCCCTCGTAGACACAACCACCGCCAACGCCTGTGCCGGGGAAGATCCCCACCGCACAACGAGAATCCTTGGCGGCCCCGAACCGGTATTCCCCAAACACGCCAGCATCAACGTCATTGATGACTCGTACCGGACAACCAAACTCCTTTTTCAAACTTTTTCCAATCTCTACATCATCCCATCCCAAATTTGGTGTGGTTAGAATGCGACCTGTTTCCAAGTCGATTGGCCCAGGGCATCCAATGCCTATTCCGGCAACTCGCTCCGAGTCAATCTCGTTTTCAGTCAGCAAACGACGGATCGTGGTGATGATGCGTTGGACACCGCTTTCGGCTCCATCCCGCCCCCGCGTCTTGCGACGCCGTCTGCCAATCACCTTCCAGTCGTCCTGATAGGCAATCGTTAACATTTTGGTACCACCAAGGTCGAATCCAACCCACACGTCTTTTTCCGTTGCAGCCATTGATCCCGCCTACCTTGGAAAGAAATCAGATAACAGACCCAATTCGCACTCTCTGGCAGGCCCGCCCCCCAAAACGGATGATCCAACAGCCTGTCGGCAAAGCAGACCGCAAGACTCACCGGTCTTCAACCCACCTGCCCCAAGCCCATCGCTGTTCCGCCCAGCAGATCATGGCCGGCCTTCCGACTGACCTGCCCCATTGAGACTTCCCTATCAAGCTCGACCGCCGATTGCCCTTTGAAATCGGTCACCCGATCCACCAAGTTTTTCGCAGCACCGTGTAAAAAGTACGCTGTCCCACCTTCGAAGTCTGCCGCAACGCCGCAAATTGGTGCCCCATCCCCTGAGAAGGTTGCATCAAGCCCACCTTGAAACTGGTGTTTTTGTTAGTCCTTGAAATAATCCTCCAAGACGGCGCATCCTTGAAATAGCCAAGAAGAGATGACTCCTGACCAATCCCCCCCAAACGACCAGAATCCCCCTGCCGAAACGGCAGATGAAGGGATCGCTCGCCGACGGAGGGTGTTTGAAGAGACCAGAGGTGGACTGCGAGCTTTTTTGAACAAGAGGCTGCCTCAGGACTCGGATATCGACGATTGCCTGCAAGTCGTTTTTGTCAAATTGATGGAAAAAGGCGATGTTGTGGCCGCGCCGGCCCTGAGATCCTGGCTCTTCAGAGTTGCCTCTAACGAGTCAGCTAGACTTTGGAGGAGCAAGGCGGCAGCAGAAAAGATGTATCAGAAACACGGCAGTACGGAAATTCCCGTACTCGATCCCACTTCTGCAGCGATGCAAGTGGAAGCAACCGAACAACTCAAGAAAGCCCTCAAACAACTCCCCGAATCTTGGCAGCAAATTGTGTCATTGAGGATTTACGAAAACCTGACATTCCAACAAATCGCGGATCAACTTGGCATTCCGTTGGGAACTGCCCTGACTCGCATGCGACGAGCTTTGGAGCGTCTGCGAAAGGACCTAAGCCAGTAATCACGAATGCATAGCTTCGACCCAAACCATAACGAACAACGTCGCAGTAGCGGCATTTTACCTGATGATGGCAAGGATCAGTGTCTGCAATACCTGCTCAACGAGCTGCAACCTGATCAGGTTGCAGCGTTCGAAAAACAACTAGCCAATTCGGAGCAGTTAGCTGAAGAACTTCAAAGACAATCAGAAATGATTGCGATGCTTTCCGACGCATCTGCAGGCAGCACCACCGTACCGGATCTCAAGCGTCCTCTTGAGGATCGTCCTGGCCAAAAGAATCTGGTGAAGTTGGCTTGTATAGCACTTGCCGTTTGCATCACAGGCCTCGCCTTCCGAACATGGTGGTCATCAACCGAACCACAAGCAATTCGCGAAGCATCCAGTGAAACGCTGGCGGAAGCGAAGAGCCAGCATGACCCACCGAACACAACTGTTTCAGAGTCAACACTGATCGCCAGAGCATGGGCAGATGGTCAAATGGAAAAAGACTCGGATATCCTGTCCGGGGCAACACTTCTTGGTGCAGAGCCCCAGCCCATCATTTCCTTGGATGATAAATTTGCAGCACAGGATGAAGAAACGAAAGATGCTTCAAATGAATCGTTCTCATGGATGTTCACCGCCGCATATGAGATTCAAGAAGTGGAAACAAATGATGGCTGATCTACTCCAGAAAATGTTGCTGCCAGGCATCTGTTTTTGCCTGCTTCTCACCTGCTCTTCGCTGCTGCAAGGTGAAGATTTGCAGTCCGCTTCAAACAGAAAAAGCGAAGTGAATACGGAGAAATCGTCGGAGCAAACAAAGAATCGTGAATTGAATATCCAGAACGAACAACTCACCCATGAATTGGTAAATGAGCATCTTCCCCAACTTATATCTCTGCTGAAACAATTAAAAACTGACCAACCTCGGCAATACGAGCGGGCAATCTGGGATTTGGCGCGTTCAGCCAAAAAACTGAACGCTGCAAAGAAACGGGATAAGCAGCTTTTCGAAGTCGAGCTAGAGCTTCTTAAGGCGGAAACGGAGGCGAACTTAATCGCGGCAAGGCTCAAAGTTCGTGACAAGCCGAATGATCGAAAGTACCTGCGAGAAGCGGTCGCTCGCTTACACGCCGCAAAGCAAAGTAAAATGCGGTACGAGATCGAGCTTTATCAGAAACGGCTTGCACGCGATCAGGCATTGCTCACAACTGCTGAACAACGCCTTTCAGATTTTCAGGGCAACCCGAAGAACGCCGTAGCAGAATCCTATCTCGCGATGCTGCGTAAAGCAGGACGCAAACCAGCTAACAGTGAACAGAAAAAGAAAAGACAGAAGACTGTAACGACATCTTCCGAATGATGAATATGATCCGCCAAATCTTTCCCTACCTGCACCCTTTGATGACCAAACCAATGATCCATCTCTGCCAAAAAGATCTGCCGGTTGGAATCCTGGCCTTCGTCTGTGGATGCATGATTGCAAGTCATGTTGCAATGTCGCCAGCGTTTGCTGATCCAGCAAATGCAAAATCCCGGTCTGCAGAATCTTCGAATGAAACAGATGCGACCCTGCAACCCCTCAGCAAGCGGTTCGCTAACAAGGACACGGCCGAGGTCCCTGACTTTCAGAAACATGTGATTCCACTTCTGGGTCGCCTTGGGTGCAATGGAAGAGCCTGTCATGGATCGTTTCAAGGGCGGGGAGGCTTCCAACTTTCGCTGTTTGGCTATGACTTCAAAGCAGATCATGATGCGTTACTTGACGCCGCCTCGGGTCGCGTTGATGTCGATGATGTGGCTGAAAGTCTGATTCTTTCCAAGCCAAGTGACGCAGATCTTCACGAGGGGGGCAAGCGTTTTGACAAGGGCACCTGGCAGCATCACGTACTTCAACAATGGATCAAGGCCGGAGCAACACACGATGCCAACACCATTCATGAATTGAATCGTGTAGACATCAGCCCTGCTGAAATACTGTTTTCCGACAAAGGTGAAACAGTGAAGTTGACCGCAATCGCTCACTGGAAAGATGGAAGCTCAGAGGATGTAACGGAGCTATGTCGATTCAGCTCGAATAATGACGCCATCGCTGAGATTGACAACACAGGGCGAATCCAATCCGGGGGCCGGGGCGATACACACGTCGTCGTTTATTACGATAAAGCGGTGATTCCTGTCCCCGTCATAAGACCGGTCGGTGCTTCAATCCAGTCGATAGCATCACAGCCCAAACATTCCATTGATCGCCTTGTAAAGCAAAAGCTGGACAAACTGGGGATCGTTCCCTCTGGTCTCTGCACTGATTCTGAATTTATACGCAGAGCCTCTCTGGACATCACAGGAATTCTTCCCGAGGCCGAAGTGGTACGTCAGTTCCTGGCTGACGACTCCGTTAACAAACGTGAAGAATTGATTGACGGCTTGCTTGCTTCCCCTGGTTACGCAGCGTGGTGGGCAACAAGATTCTCCGACTGGACCGGCAACAGCGATGAACAGCTTACAAATGTCTTGCCGATTCGAAATGCAGCGACCCGACTTTGGTACGAGTGGCTACGCGCCCGCCTGCAAAAAAATGTGCCCTACGATGAGATCATTGAAGGAATCGTCACCGCCGAAAATCGCCAACCCAATGAAGACTATGTCAGTTACTGCGAAACCATGACGCAGGCATGCAAACCGGGGAATGAAAAACTGTTCGCCGAGCGTGATGGGCTACCCATATTTTGGGGCCGTCGTAATTTCATAAAGCCTGAAGAACGAGCCATCGGCTTCGCCTACACCTTCCTGGGTGTACGAATCGAATGTGCACAATGCCATAAGCATCCATTCGACAAATGGTCAAAAAATGATTTTGAGAGTTTTTCGAAACTTTTCACTCCTATTCGCTACAACGCGAATCTCGTTAACAAGGAATCGAAACAGGAGCGTCAAGAGCTATTGGATGCGATTACCAACGGTGAAAAACTGCGAGGTGGTGATCTGAGGCGGGCAGTTCAAAAGAGTGCTCAACAAGGGAAAACCGTTCCATTTGGCGAATTGATTTTTGACGACAGCAACATCAAACGACTGCGAAAAACGCAGGCACAAGCCCAGCGTAAGCGCGGTAAACCTAGAGCGATAAAAATCCCCACGGGAAAAATTCTCGGTGTAGAAGAGCTGGTACCTCTTGATGTCGATCCACGGGACGCCTTGATGGCATGGCTGCGATCTGCGGACAATCCGTACTTCGCCAAAGCAATCGTCAATCGCGTCTGGAGCAACTACTTCGGCGATGGCATTGTCAGCCCAACAGATGACATGAATCTTGCCAATCCTCCAGTCAACCAACCATTGATGGACCATCTGGCAGACGAATTCATCCGACACGACTTTGATCTGAAATGGTTGCACCACAAAATCGTGACCAGCGAGACCTACCAGCGATCGTCTGAAACGAACACGACCAACCTGATGGATCGCACCAATTTCTCTCATCATGTACCGCGGCGTCTGCCCGCGGAAGTCGTTTATGACGCTGTGATCCTCGCTACTGGTTCTGATCAACACGCCGAAAAAATCCGAACTGATCTCAATCAGATGGCGATCGCGGAAGGCAAGCCAAAGCGGCGGAATCAGCAGGACTTCGCCCTCGAAGTATTCGGGCAGTCCATACGTGAATCCAATTGTGACTGCGATCGCAGTGATGCTCCCAGCCTGCTTCAATCCATTTATCTACGAAATGACGCAGACATGCACAAGCGGCTTAGTGACAAGAACGGCTGGGTCGCCCAAGCGTGTTCAGAGCTTGGAGTTGCAGGCCCTGAAAACAGCCCTGAACCTCGCAAGGCAGCATCACGAAAGCGGGCAGAAAGCTACCGCAAGCAGTTTCTTTTGCGAGTGGCACAATACCAAAAACTATCCGTAGAGAAGCAGTCGGGCGCCAAGCCACAACTCCAACGAGATTACAATCGCATGAATGCGAAGCTGAAATCCATGAAGCTTGATGTGCCCAAACTTTCAAAGCTCTTGAAAGACAGAAACGCATGGCCAGAGTTGAATGCTCCAAATTCAATCAAGGCACCGGTCAAAACAATTCGAGAATTGATTGAAGAAGCTTACCTGCGAACGCTGAGTCGCTACCCAGAACCTGAGGAGACAGAAATATCCGTCTCCTTCATCGAAGAATCCAAGACTCCTGCAGATGGAATGCAATCACTGCTTTGGGCACTTGTGAACACGAAAGAATTCATACTCAGTCACTGAATACACAGTCACTCAACTGAGCCTTTCTCCCAACATTCACTTGGCACCGGAAAGGGTCATCCCTACGCCAAGAAACCGATCTTTACGCGCCGCAAACTGACAGAAAATGAGTTATTGTCATGAAACTACATCGCACATGTGACGGAATGCAACGTCGGGACATGCTGAAAGCCGGGGTGTTGTCGCTCGGTGGATTGACCTTGGGCAACTACATGCAAATGGCTCATGCTGGTCAAGTCCAACCCGGCCGCGCCGACCGTGCCATCTTTATCGAGTTACCAGGTGGCCCTTCGCATTTGGACACCTTCGATATGAAACCAGATGCGGCCAGTGAATACCGCGGCAGTTTCAACCCTATCCCTACCAATGTGCCGGGCATCCAAATCTCGGAACACTTGCCAAAACTGGCGACGGTCGCCGACAAATTCGCCATCCTTCGTGGTGTCAGTCACACACTGGCCGCACACCGACTGGGACGCGAGTATGTGAACACAGGTAGCAAGCCGATTCCGGCACTCGAGTATCCCGGCTACGGATCTGTGCTGTCCAAAGAACAGCCCAGCGAAACTGAAATTCCAAGTCTGGTTGCCGTTCCAAAGGCTGGGCAAGGTGCTGGCTTCCTTGGAATCCGCTTCGCGGCCCTGGAAACAAATGCTTCTCCAAATTATGGCGAGCCATTCTCTGTTCGTGGTATCTCGCTGAGTGGAGGGATCGGCATCGACGAAGTCCAACGACGTCAGAACCTGTTGAAGAAACTTGACCGGAGATTTGCAAAGCTTGAAAAGAATGATCAGTTGCTTGAAGGTCTGGACAAATTCGGCGATCAAGCCTACTCGATGATTACATCAGCTCGCGCACGAGAAGCATTTGATATCAGCCGGGAACCAGAAAGCTTCTCAAGACAATTTGGTGAAGAATCGTTCGGACAAAGCTGCATGCTGGCTCTGCGTCTCGTGGAATCAGGGGTCCGACTCGTCAGTGTGCAACTTGGCGGCTGGGATACTCACACCGACAACTTCAGCAGACTGAAGGACAACAATTTGCCCAAACTTGATGCTGGCCTCAGCGGCTTGCTGAAAGGTCTGGAACAACGAGGGCTGTTGGAAACAACCGCCGTGTTTGTAACTGGTGAATTCGGACGAACGCCAAAAATCAATTCCAGAAGCGCCGAAGGTGGACGGGATCACTACCCTCGGTGCATGTTCATGCTGATGGCTGGTGGTGCCGTCAACGGTGGTCAAGTCATCGGTGAGAGCGATGACAATGCCTCAGGCCCCAGGCATGAAGGGATCTCCCCCGATGACGTCGCAGCCAGTTTCTACCACAACCTGGGGATCGATCCCACGATGGAATATGACACCAACACTGGGAGACCGATCACGCTGGTACGTGACGGCAGGATCATCGACGAGCTGTTCTCATAATGCCAGCATGACAGACTCACCCTATAAGAATAGCCGTCGGTGGCTCACTGCACCGGCGGCTGTTTTCGTTGGCGGCTGTTTGCGTTGCCAAGTGCTTTGGATTCCTGCCAGCCGGACGTGGCATGCCTGAGCGCCCCTGCCGAGTTTCGCCTCGACGCTGCACTCCCTCGGTGAAAGCAGGGTGACCAAATAGAGAAGGGCCATGGTGAAGCCCTCCCTGCCTCACCATGGCCCATCAATGCTGGAACGATGGCACCGATCGTTCCACCCTCCCAATCCATGGTATGAGTGACATCGGTAAATTTAGTGAGGCAGCTGCACCAGAACTTGCGTAGACGAGGACTTTTTTTGGAAGTCCTGAAAATGACTGTCAGCCGTGCGGCTTACTTACATTTTTTGCTGTCGCAGCTTGCGCAACCAGAATTCTTTGCCTTGAAGTAATTACACTTGCCATGCTGTTGGCCGCAGTCATAACGATATCCGTCCCAAACATTTGCAGAGCATGGATTGCCACGAAAATACTGCAAGAATGTGGATGTCGGCAGATTTGGAGCCACTCGGGGCTGACAAACCACTTCAGTACCATAACCACGAGGCTCACAATCCTGTTTGAGATGGCGATGCCCAACTGATTTCGTCTCGACTGGCTGAACCAGAACAATCTCCGGCGAGCTGGTTGTGGCAAGGTCCGTCAGACTTAAGTCTGCTAACGGCATAGCATCAGGTACTGGCTTTTGCAGCACTGCCTTGGGAGCGGTTTCGGGTGGTAACTGCAAGCCGGGCCCTGTCGCAACCAGCTCGGAAAAACCCGGCAATTCTGAAAACTTGGGCACGGAATCGATACTCTCAATCTCGAGCGGCGTAACGGGCTCTGAAGCGATCTGGACCTGTTGGGACACAGAAATCGGCTCATCCGCTGTCATTGCGTCCCCGAAACTGAGATCGGCCAGAAGGCGTTTGATCTCATCGTTGGCAGAAGTGCTGCTGACAAGAGTTACCAAGATCAGAAGCGTGAGAGCTTGAATACGCATAGGAAGACCGTCCGTGTCTGGGGAAACGTAAAATTTCGAGGTTCACTGCAGCCCGAGTCGCGTTCGACCTCACCATGGCCTTGAGCCTCGGGGCAAAACAAGGATTTTGATGATTGAGTCGCTACGTTATTTCGAAACGCGTCAGAACTCACTGATTGACAGTGAAATATCAGCGGACATCAATCATAAAATCGAACCAATGAAAGATTGCCGCGCGCACAAGTGGTTGCAAGCGAAACCAGATGAAAGAACTGTAAATCGATGGATCGCCGAATGATTGATCCGCGTGAATCTCCATCTCAACCTACGCTGCAGCACGGTCACGCTTTACCCAACCGGAACTTCCAGTAATGCGATTACGCATCTCCAGAGAGTGAGGTCATCTAGGATCCCATGCTTAGCAGTTCATTTCTGATCTCTGCACGTCTTTTGGAGTTGGTAAACTTCGAGCCATCCGGCTCGGACACGTAGAACACATCTGCTACCTGATCCAAGTGCGTATCGATCTTGGCAAAATGCAGGACAACATTCATTTTCGCCAAAGTCGCCGCAATTCGATACAACAACCCAACCTCGTCATAGGCAAAGAACGAAAGAATTGTATAGCGCTCCACCGTCTCGTTATCAAACACCACTTTAGTGGGAAGGACATTCACACTATCTCCCTCTCGAGGATTCTGCGAGTCCCATTTTCGTCGATGTGCGGGAAGTGCTTCGTCGGGTGAATCCAATAGGTGACAAACGCGAGCACAAATACTTTCGGTGCGTGGCTCGACTGACTGTCCTTCAGGACAATCAAGGTCTGTTACCCAATAATTATCCCATGCCAGGTCGCCCACCATTTCGATCTGTGCGCGCATGATCGTCAAACCACTCGTGCTCAATACACCTGTCGCTCGCGCAAAGGTTCCAATGGAATGTTCATCCTCACGCCTGATGACCGTGTATCGAGTAGCGTTGAATCGCGGATCGTAGCTGCTAGTACACAGAGCCCCCTCGCCAAGGCTGCCGACAACCAGCTCAATCTGCTTTGCAAGATGATCGGAGTCTGCACGACTGAGCAGTGACAGCGGCATCCGATCAAGCAGCTTGACGCACTGTTCATAGGAGCTCAGTTGTTGCAATTGCTCGCGAACTTCCAAACGCTTCGATTCAATTTCGGGATCATCAGGACTACCGGGCAGGCTGCCTGAATCAAAGTATCGGCGAGTACGCTTGTAAAGATCTTCGATCAGATTGACTTTCCAGTCAGTTGCCACTCCCGGTCCAACAGCAACCAGATCCGCATATGTATGGACGACCAGGAGTTCCAACCGGCGAATCGATCCCACTTCCGCCGCGAACGCAAGCACAATCTGTGGATCACTGAGATCATGTCGAAAGGCCACTACGTTGACCGCGAGATGCTTGAGCACCAGCCATTCAAGTGTTTCTGCAGTGACCGGATCAAGGTTCAACCTTTTGGCGGTTTTTTTGGCAATCCTTGCCCCGACAATGGAGTGATCTTCTTCATATCCCTTGCCAATATCATGAATCAGCAGAGCCAAGTGCAATAGTCGCTTATCAGCCAGGCGGCGGTACCGCCGCCCCATACCACCTTCTGCATTTTGCAACTCTGTCGCGGCTTCGACAGCCCGAAAACTATGGGCATCAACTGTGTACTTGTGATACGCATTGAACTGAAGCAGCCCCCGCATGTGTTTGAATTCGGGAATCAACTGCTCGATGACTCGCAACTCATGTAGCCGCCTAAGAAGCGGAGCAAGACGCCCTGGTCGACTGAGCAAGGAAAGAAACGCATCGATCGTTTCCTCATCAGGCGGCGTTGAGACACGATCCTGCATTGCCTGCCTGATCGCTTGCCAGGTTTGGTGAGTGATTCGTCGACAATGCTGGTTGGCGAGACTCATCAAACGCAGGATATCAAGAAGACTTGAGGCAAATTGTTCGAGGTGTTCCTTCGGAACCCAAATATGTGTCGGTCCCATACGGATGTGCTCAGCAATCTCTTTCGACAACACTGATTCCACAGCACGATAAACCAGCGGTCGGCTTTGCGCATCATCAACAAAATAAGCAGCGGCATACCGTACATTCCGGGTATTGTCGAAGTAGTCCTGCATGAATTGCTCGACAGGTAAGATTCCGTCGCTGCCCTGATAACCCCAGGCATCAGCAATCTCCAATTGGGTGCCTCGATCAAGAATATCCTGACTTTTGCCCTCACGGAAATGCAGTTCATGCCGAAGTCTCAACATGAATGCATATGCCTTCCGAAGATGTCGATAATCTTCTTCTGGCAGCGCCCCCAGTTTGACCAACCGTTCCAAGTCGGTCTCACCATAGCGTGCAAAACCTATCCAACGAATTAATTGGATGTCTCTTAAAGCTCCACGGGATCGCTTGACATTCGGCCTTAGTAGATAAGCGGTATCTCCCCATTTTCCGCGTTCTTCACGACGGGCCGTTACCACTTTTTTGACGATCTGCGAACTGCGCCGCATTGCGCCGTGTCGAAATGCATAAAAATACTTGCTGTACAAACGCAAACTGCCGGCCAGCAAACGTGATTCGGAAAGAGAGGAATAAATAACGGGGTCTTCCCAGGACATCCGGCACGCCTCGTTGGAAGTGCGAAATGAAAACCCCGGATCGATCCCCGAATCTCCAATGTCCTTTTGCAAATTGCCCGCAATTTTTGTTGCCAGACTCTCAGCTTTTGGCGTCGTCAAAAGCATCAAGTCAGCGTCGCTATAAGGGGCCAAGTCACGTCGACCGAATCCCCCGTGAGCGATCAACGAAAGTCCAGTCAGGCGTTCATCAGTCGCATGTTCACGAATGGCTTCGTGCCAGATATCGAGAACCATATCGTCGTAAAGATCCGCCAACAGCGTCGAGACCTGCATACCGGGCGTACCTGAGCGATGCTGCTCAAGAGCTTTTTGCCGCCCTTCCTCAAGTGCCGCGCGACAGCGTATGACGATTGGTCTCATCGACATGGCAAGTAACTCAGAGTGGACGCAGAGACGGGCGTCTTCGTCCTATACCCGGACATGAGATGAACGAATGCATCACCCGCTGGTGCATACGTTCCACGAAGCGATCTTCTCTGAACGATTTGGAACCGCTACTGAAGATTCGGCCTTTGGATCACAACCCGCTCGACCCACTGCTCTTACAGAGCATCTTCCCCTCGCTCACCGGTGCGGATCCGAATCGAATCCTGAAGATCCGTGACGAAGATTTTTCCGTCGCCAATCTGACCTGTCTGAGCCGTCTGCAGGATGGTGTCAACGACCATCTGCAAGTTGTCATCAGTACAAATGACCTCAATTTTCACTTTGGGAACAAAGTCGATGGCATATTCAGTGCCCCGATAAATTTCCGTATGACCTTTTTGACGACCAAAGCCTCGGACTTCGCTCACCGTCATCCCATGGATGCCTTGATCGGTGAGGGCATTTTTTACGTCTTCCAATTTGAAGTGACGAACAATGGCTTCGACTTTTTTCACGATTCTTACCTCACGCCGGGCAAAGGTTGCTGCTCTTTGAACCCCATTGTACACCCGAGGGGCCATCGAACCAGACGGGCAAGACGCTGGAAAGAAACTGAAAAATCAAATCAATCACACGAAGCAAATCGGCGAAAACCGGGGATTCTTGGTCCTCCTGCCGGGACCGTCCCGCCAAAACCTGCTTTCTCATCGCAAATATCAGCAGATTCCCCGTCCGGGAACTCTGCCAGCCTCAAACAGGCTTCACCCACTGCACGTCTTCCACACCCCTGATTTGATTCACAGATCGAGTGAGCACAAAAAGTAGATCACTGAGACGGTTCAAATAAATGATCAACTCCTCGGAAACGCTGGTTTCATGCCTTCGAACAAGCGTCACCACGCGACGTTCAGCCCGCCGGCAAATCGCTCTGGCAAGGTGCAAATGAGTCGCGCCCGCGTCACCAGCAGGCAGAATAAATTGCCGCAGAGGCGATAAATTGCCCTCGTGCTCATCAATCCACTGTTCGAGCTGCCCAATATGAGCCGTTGAAATGATTCTCATACTGTGATCATCAGGCTCGGGAGTCGCCAATTCGGCCCCAATGGCAAACAAAGCATGCTGGATCATTTCCAGCTGTCCATCGACGAGATCACCTAATTCGGCGGATCTGGCAGTACCAATGGCAGCATTCAACTCATCCACCGTGCCATAAGCTTCGATTCGATCATCATCCTTCGCCACTCGTGGTCCACCAAATAGCCCCGTGCTGCCAGTATCGCCAGTTCGTGTATAAATCTTCATAGATCACTCATCAGGTTAAACACAGCTCAGCTAACATTGGCTGAGGTCTTCGTAACATAGTCTTTTGTAGAGAACTCCCGATAAACGACAAGGCATGAAAATCCCTTCCGCAAAAAGAGTTACCGCAGCGGGTATTTTATTGATGACAGGAACTCAGGGTTCAGTTGAGTTTCTGCTGATGCGTCACCCAGATCGCTGGGACCTGCCAAAAGGTCACTGCGATATGGGCGAATCGTTCCTGCAAACCGCCCTTCGGGAAACGGAAGAAGAAACCGGAATTACTCCCAGCTCAATCGAGATCGATCCTCGATTCGAATTCGACCTGTTCTACCAGGTTCAATATCCAGAAACGGGTGACCAGCTACTGGAGAAGCAGGTCCGTTACTTTCTGGGATTTCTACACCAAAAGCCTGAGTTGATTTTGACAGAACATCCCTCCGCTGCATGGCACAGGTGGCAACCGCCCCACAAAATCCAAAGTCAGACGATCGATCCGTTACTGGAATCTGTGGCGCGTCATTTTAGCGAGCATGACTCCCCCTCGACCTTGGGGTAATTGCTCCCTGCATCCCAATTTTGTACTCGCTTTCCAAGCTGCCGAATTTGCTGCTGTAAAGGCAGGCCACTTCATCTTCTGCTACCCGATTCTTCGCCAGATCGGAACTTATCCCGGCTTTTGAGTTCGCCAGAGCACGGATGTGGCCTTCCTAGCCTCCCATGTGATGGATTTTACGGGTGATAACGCATGAAGCGATTATGCAATTTCTGCAGATAGGGTTCGCAAACCTTTCTGGGAAGCAGGTGCTGGTTCGGCAAACCTGCACGCGGGCGTGACCTAATGTTGGGTGTAAGCAATTCGATGTTGACGGCGACGTGACCATCCAATCGCCCTCTACTTCCTCATTCGCGACCGAAACCGGCAATTCATTATGGGCTTTCTGAAACGCATCCTCCGCAGTGGGGTGGCCGACGACGCAATCAAAGGCAATACGAATGGCAGCTTCGAGTCACTATCAGACGATGAACTGCAAACCCATATGGGAATCGACTCTTACGGTGTGTTTGACCTCACCGATGCGATTCGCCCATCCTACGATCTTCAGATCGTTCCCAAACAAGGTTACCGATTCGACGAATACATTGACGAAGCCAGCGGCACCCGCACCCCGGTCATCATGGCCTCAGCGACACGGCACACCCTGATGGATTTGTTTCTGGACCTGATTGAACCACTGGGAACAAACGTCGATGTCGTTCTGGAAACCAGCCATCACGCCGGGAATGATCAAGAAGACCTGTATCGCGAACACATTGATGTCCCGGTATTGAAGAGCATTCTTCTGGATTTCGAGGATCTTCTGCTCAATGATGGGTGCACTGGCATCGCCGTCATCAACCCAGCCAAGCGGCAAGAGATTCAATTGGATGAACACAAACTTCTCATTGTTTATGGTGATCCCTTGGCTGAATTTGAGCAAACATTGATCGCGGGTGACGTCTATCCTGACGACGACATCCAGTTTGTGACAGAAGCAGAACATGTGCATAGCAGCAGTGAAAAGATGTTTCGCAAGTTCAACATGCTCAAGAACCGCCTTGGAATGGACGGTGAATCAAACCAAGGCTCTTGGTAAAGGAAAATCGCATCTTGTGCTGGCAACAGTAGTGCCAAGCAAAAGAAAATAGGCAGGCAGGTCGACAACCGGATCGACTTTTGCAAGCATGAGCGCCAAACCCATTTCAATCCACGGGCAAGGTAATTTCCCCATGATCCTGGTGATCAGCTCCAGCCTCCACCCCGGCAGTCGCAGCCGCATTATGGCGCGTGCCTGTGTCAATCGATTGCAAGAACTTGAAACGGAAGCCACCTTGTTTGACTTGGCTGAGTCACCACTTCCGCTTTGTGATGGTGCGACAGCCTATGGAGACAGCAATGTCCAGCAACTCAGTGGACTGGTCGAGAATGCAGACGCAATCCTGCTCGCGTCTCCCGTTTATAATTACGATGTTAATTCATCAGCAAAAAACGCGGTGGAATTGACAGGTCGAGCTTGGACCGGAAAGATCGTGGGCATGATGCTTGCTGCCGGTGGTCAGGGTAGCTACATGTCCGGAATGGGGCTCGCAAACAGCTTGATGCTTGATTTTCGCTGCCTGATTGTACCCCGCTTCATCTACGCGACTGGCGAATCATTTGAAGGGGAAGAACTTGCTGATGAAAGCATTCAAGAGCGTGTGCACATCCTAATCGAAGATACGCTTCGTCTCGTTCGTGGACTCAATCAAACTTCTTGATCGGATCTAACTTCCTCGGACGCTTACCGACGGCTGCACGTAGAGCTTCTCTGCTTTGATAAATGCCTCGACGGACCTCGGTGTTCGAAACCGAATGCTCTGCCCCTTCCCAACGCGTTGTCTTAGTTCGCTGCTGGACAGCTCAATCAATGGCATGGTCACTTGGGACTCTCGAATCCGTTGAATATCCGTTTCACTTGCCAGTCCCGACAGCACACTGAAATCAACGTTGTCATCTGCAGCTCGCTGCAACACGACCAGAGTGACCAATTCCAACAAGCGTTCGGGCTGATGCCAATGCTGAATCGAAGCCAGTGAGTCACTACCCATGATCAGAAAAAACTCTGCATCGGGAAGTTCCTTTTTCAGCTCCTGCAAGGTGTCCAGCGTGTAACTGACGTGACCTCGTTTGAGTTCACGGTCATCAAGCCGATAATTCTCACATCCCGAAATAGCAAGGCCAAGCATTTGCCGTCTCTGCTCATTGGAAGCGACGGGGCCATCCGGCTTTAAAGGCGAAATCGCAGCAGGGATCCAACGAATTTCGTCCAGTTTGTGGAATTCACGAACTGCCTCGGCAATCCACAAGTGCCCAACATGAGGAGGATCAAAGGAACCTCCCAAGATTCCGATTCGCATGGAGTCTGCCATTTTCTGTCAAAAATTCGCGTATCTTGCAGGTTCTGTGACCGAACTTGTCCAGCCCGAGTGTCACGCTGCATGACAGACGTGGCAAGTAAAAAATCAACATTTGCCACCCACGACACTGAATTACGGCGGTCAAGCAGGCAGCAAACACTCAACGGGTTGGAACATTCACTATGTTGACGGATAACTTGGGTCTTACCAATCAGCCTTCCCATTTTCTTTCTGATCCCATGACCAGCCCAATTGAACCGCCCGACGCGGAATCGGGGCATGGAGACACAGACGGGACTCGAGATCATCGAGAGGGTGACACAACCCCACGTCCCAGCAAATCCCATCAGACGGAATTGTTTGAAACGGATGTCCCACCATGGGAAATGGCTGCGGAAACCTCAATAGCGACTGCAACGATCGTCTTCAGCGAGGCACCGCATGGACCGTACGACTACCGGATTCCGGATTCCATGCGTGAAAAATTGCAAATCGGGATGCGAGTCCATGTCCCGCTTGGAAGACGAAGAAAGCCGATCATCGGCTGGTGTACCAAAATCGACCTCGATGCCAAGGCACAACGATCGCTGCGGGATATTGCGGAGATCATTGACGATTCACCACTGTGCAACGCGTCACTGGTACGGCTTGTTTTATGGATGAGCCACTATTACCAGACCCCTGCAGGCCAGGTATTCGACACCCTGATCCCCTCCAGTGTTCGCAGCAATGCGGGGACACGTGAAAAAACCTACTTTCATCCACGGATGGAATCTCTGGACGATGCGACGATCAATCGCCTACCCAAGAAACAGCAGGCAGTCATTCGGCATCTGATCACTGCCGGTCAGCCTCTGACGGCGGTTGAACTGATGGCGAAAGCAGCTTGCACTCAGGATCCGATTCGGCGACTTCAAAAGAAGGGACTTTTGAAGCCCGAAGTACGCCGCGAAATGACAACCTCCAATCCAACACGTTGGCAAGTCAGCGACGGAGAAACAGAGCGTTCATTGACTCTGACCGAGGACCAAACCCATGCCCTGGAGCGAATCACTTCTGCGGTTGATAGTGGCGAAGGCAAGACACTCGTTTTGCATGGTGTCACTGGCAGCGGAAAGACCGAAGTCTATATTCGGGCCATCGAACACCTTGTCAGGTTTGGCCGGGGCGCGATCGTTCTGGTACCAGAAATCAGCTTGACGCCCCAAACACGTGGTCGATTTGAACGTCGTTTCCAAAGTGTGGCGGTATTGCATAGCCAGATGACTCCGGCTGAAAGGCATTTTCAATGGCAGCGAATACACAGCGGAGAGGTTCAGGTCGTGATCGGGCCCCGAAGTGCTGTATTCGCACCACTGCCACGTTTAGGCCTGATCATTCTGGATGAAGAACACGATTCATCTTTCAAGCAGGACACACAGCCGAGATACCATGCCCGCAAAGTCGCGCATGCCCGTGCCATGTCTCTCGGCGTTCCGCTTGTGCTTGGTTCGGCAACCCCGTCACTCGAATCGTGGCAAGCAACTCAAACGGGACATGCGGAGCTGGTCCCGCTGCCTTCCCGGGTCAATGAACTCCCAATGCCGAATGTGCAATTGGTGGACCTGCGTGTCAAGGATGATCGATCATCAGGAGCAATCAGTCGACCACTTCATGTCGCCCTGCGGGAAACACTGAAAGACCAAGGGCAGACCATCCTGCTCCTCAATCGGCGAGGCTTTGCGACGACGATTCAATGCCCAGCATGCGGAGACGTTGTCACGTGCCCAGACTGCGATATGCCTCTCACGCACCACCGTGATGGTGGCAAAGCAATCTGCCACTATTGTAACTTCACAATCCCCACACCACCTGCCTGCCCTGCATGCGGTTTCGATGGCATCCGTTATGGTGGACTGGGGACGCAACGACTGGAAGCCGAAGTCAAAGCCAAGTTTCCTGAAGCTCGTATTGCGAGAATGGACAGCGATACCATGCGACGTCCCGGAAGCCACCAAAAAGTTCTTTCCATGTTCCGACGTGGTGATATCGATGTTCTGTTGGGAACGCAGATGATTGCCAAAGGTCTGGATTTCCCCAATGTCCTCCTGGTTGGTGTGATCAATGCAGACAGTGCCCTGCACTTCCCCGACTTCCGAGCCACTGAGCGGACTTTTCAATTGGTCACTCAGGTCGCTGGTCGTACCGGACGAGGCGTTCGAAGCGGTCGTGTCATTGTTCAAACGTTCTCACCGGAGCATCCCGCGATCCAAGCTGCTTCACGACATGATTACCACCAGTTCGCCAAAGAAGAAATGGTAATCAGACGCCGTTTCAGTTACCCGCCGTGCGGCAGTGTGGCCAGAATCATCATCCGGGGGGCTGTGGAAGAGGTTACTGAAGCCGTGGCAGAATCCTTGTTATCCCAACTCGATGCCGCCCGAAAACAGCTTGGTTATGAAATTAGGCTGCTCGGTCCAGCGCCACCACCCATTTCCAAACTACGAGGCAAGTACCGGTTTCATATTCTTTTGCAGTCAACAAACGCCGGGCACTTAGGTAACACCATTCGTCGAGCTACCGAGTCGTTCACGATTGCCGAAAAAGATGACGTCCAATACGTGGTAGATATCGACCCAATGGACATGCTTTAACTAGCAACGCGGTTGATCAGGGAACTCTTTTTGTTCTCTGTCAATCAAAGGCACTGCGAATCGACGTGACCAAAAACTGTCTTTCTCGAACGAGCCATTTCAAGGTGACAACCGCGACACTTGCCACCGCTCTCCATCCACTCGATAACAGATGCGATCATGTAAACGTCCTGGCCTTCCCTGCCAAAACTCAAACCTGGTCGGTTGCACTTCATACCCTCCCCAATGATCAGGACAGGGAATTTCCTGTTGGTTGTATTTCGATTCCAACGCGGTGAACTGTTCCTGCAGCGTTCGACTCGAATCGATCACCGAGGACTGCTGACTCACATGGGCGCCCAATTGACTTTCGCGGGGGCGGGTGTGGAAATATTCCATCGACTTCCTGCGTTCTGATTTCGTGACGTTTCCCTCGATTCTCACCTGACGCTGGAGGTGCCCCCAGAGAAAGCATAGAGAAACCTGTGGATTCTCAGCCATTTGCTGGCCCTTCTCTGACTCATAGTTCGTATAGAAACACAGGCTTCCCCCTTCGATCCCCTTCAGCAAAACGATCCGTGATGTCACTTTGCCCTGCGCATCAGACGTTGCCAGATTCATGGCATTGATTTCCATCCAATCTGGCAAATCAGGCTGGCTTGCCTCTTCGAACCAACGTCGAAACTGAACCATGGGATCATGATCAACGTCACTCCTGGAAAGGCCCGACATTGTGTAAGTCTTGCGCATTTCGTGGATGGACATGCTTTTTTCAAGCCTTAAGAGTGGTGAATTGCGGAAATTACATCACGACATTCGAAAACATGAACGCTGTTTGGCGCGCCGCTTGCCCAGTTATAGAGTTGCGGCGGTTTTCCTGCCAACCTGACAGCATCGTTGAATCACGGAGCCCATGATGAGGGAATCTTATATTGGCCAATTACTGGTTGCATCCAGCACCGTCACCGATCCGATGTTCGCCAATGGCGTCTGTCTGATCGTCCATGATGACGAGACCCGCGTGATTGGCGTCATGCTTAACCGCCCAATCGAGCCAAATTCGGAAGCCTTTGAAACAATCCTGGGTGAAACAGACTCCAAGCAGCCCGAACCCTCACAGCCCCGATTTTCAGTGGAGACCACAAAATTGACGAAAAGCGAGGGTGGCCCTCCTCTTCCAACTCCAGATCTTCCAATCGCCTCAAGGTCATTGCACTTCGGTGGTCCACTTTCAGGGCCGATTGTCGCACTTCATCAAATTCGTGATTACGCCGAAGCCGAAACAGGCGAAGGAATATTTGTGGCCGCTCAAAAGCACCATCTGGTTGACCTGATTCGCGATCAGGATGAACCGTGTCGGCTCATTGTGGGCCATTTGGGATGGGATCCCGAAGAACTCGACGCCGAAATTTCAAACGGGACCTGGCACGTTATCCCCGCCAGCGTCGATGATGTGTTTTCATCTGCCAGCGACATGTGGTCCTCGATCATTCGACGGGCAACTAATTCATCACTTGCCAAGTGGATCGGTCTCCCTGATGCAAACACCGCTGGAGAGTTAAACTAAGGTAGTGTCAGGTATGCGGTTCGTACTGAAAAACTCCATCGCGACACGGCAACCGTTGCCTCACGCACTGAAATGCCTGCCAATTCCACCAATCCAGCAGCAAGAGTTACATCGTGGATGACCCCGACCAAGAAGATGGGATCAAGAAGAAGTTTCGCATTCAAAGGCGAAGACTTGGCAAGATCATGTACATCGAAAAAGAAGGCTCTTACGGTTTTATCCAAGCCGAGGACTTCACCGATGACGTGTTTTTTCACAGCGTCGACTGGGAAGGCAGCGTCGTCAAGAACGGTGTCACTCACAAAGTCGCGCCAGAAGTCGAGCTGTGGGTGGAGTTTGAACTCGATGACGAACACCGAGAGACTCATGATCGTCTGCGTGCGAAAGTCGTACGACCAACCTCGCGTCCGACTGGCCGGAAACTTTCAGGCCGTGACGCAACATTCAGAATCGTGACGCACCACCCCAACGCACGACGAAAACGTCCCAACTGGCGGCAGTAGTTGACGACTCAATAGTTGACGACTCAATAGTTGAAGACTCAGTAGTTGAAGACAGCCTGTCCAAGTTGAAGCACAAGGGACCTGCCAAGACTGCTACTCATCCTTCTTTGGTGCCTTTCCACCATTTTTTGCGGCTGCTCTTAGCTCCGCCTCGAGATCGCTAACGAGTTTACCGTTGATATGTGTGGTCAACAGATCACGCGTCACACTGAACATCTGATCGACCTTTGCCCGCTGATTCGGACTACTTTTGAGCAGGTTGTTGAAGTATGTCTGCTTTTTTCCCATGTCATTGGCAAGGACCTCATTACTTGGTTGATCTCGCAGTGCCACCATCAGCGCCTCAGCTTTTGGCATTTCACTGCGTTCCAGACGCAAGCGAATCCGCGCTTTGAATAATTCACGAACGGCAACCAAGTCGATAATCGCGTTCTGTACTCCGCGTATATAAGCCTCAGCCTGCAGTCGCGTATCATCGCCTGACAAGTCAGCCACGTCCAACGCATGCAGCCCCGGAACGATTGGCAATCTAGCAAGGACCGCACCACCATTTTTGACATACAGCAACCGCAGCCGATCTTCGCTTGGCTCAACTCTCATACGTCCATCCCAATCGGTTCGACCCACGAAAGTCATTTTTTTCGAGTATAATTCCTTTTCATACAACTCGTACCCAATCATTGGTACGTTGGGTTCGCGTTGCAGATGCAGCCGGACGATCGTCGCTTCTTCGAATGGTCGAACCTTCAATGCCGTCCGGAATGTTCGCTTGTTCTTTCTCCCCTGCAAGCCACCCGCCCGACCTGCGTGGAAGTCCATTTTGACATTACGTCCTTCAAACGCTGTCACATTCAGGAAGGCCCAGTCCACAGGTCCGATGATGAACGGTTTTCCGTTGCGATCATTTTTTCTCGTCATCGGCTCCAGAACATCGCCAACTTTTAAATTTGCTGGTGAATCATCATCAACGATCAACCCGCTAGCTCTCAACAAGCCAGTCGCCGCCTTTTGCCCGGCATTATCAATTCGAACCACCGGTGCGAAAGCTCGAGTGATTGTCTTACCGATTGTCGTGGTGAGAGTATGTCTCGATCCGCTCTGCATTTTTGCCACCGGACCAAAATGACGCATTAATGTGTCCATTTCGAGCACGCTGACTTGTGCCGGCACTTCATTTGTTTGCAGTTTGACAACAAAAATCTTGTCATACGACTCTACAGACCGGCTCACCAAGTCAGCCAATTTAGGCAGGACGACCTTCGCCTCGGGTTCATCCAAGGTTCTGGCGGCTCCACGTGACACCAGGACGGCTTCGGTTGCTTCGTCGGCCCAAAGGTCACGGACGGCAACCGCATCGCCGTCAACAACCTCCATTCGCGGACCGACTCCAGATACTGTTTCATCTCCGAGCAGAGCAGCACGCCATTTCACCTCTTCAATACGCCCCCTGGTTCCGTAAACCTTGTTGACATATCGAGCAACATTCTCGGCAACACGAATGCGTACAGCATCTTTGTGGGTTCGCTTGACGGCCAAGACAGGATCAGCAGCGGTAATGCTGTTGTAATCCATACCAGCCATATTCCGATGAGCAGCGTTGGCAACCGCTCTAGGTGCCTTGGCAATGCTGACGCGCCAGATGGCAGAGTAATCACGGTCCAAAAACTTTCGCAGTGGCTGCTCAATCGTCGAAACTGAGATATCGGGACTATCAGAAATCAACCAAATCAGAACTTTGTAGGGCGAATAATCCCATGGCAGATCGACCTCAGACGACTGCGTCATCTTTTGATAATTTTCGATCGCAGCCTTGGCTTCATCAGGATCAACCTCAATCCCACTTACCTCGTTCCCATCAGTGGTGTTAACGTCAGGCGTCGACCGCTCGCCGTCTTTGCTAGAGATGGAATCCTCACCTGTGGCAGAGTCTTTCTCCACCTGAGCGACGGTCCCGGTTGAAGCGACGGTCCCGGTTGAAGCGACCTCGGCTTTTTTACCGGTGGTATCCTGCATTGACCAGGCAACGTTATTCAACGTGGCGATCAAAAAAACGGTTGTCAATAAATTCCAGCGTATCATTGTCCCAGCCGCCAATTTCCCGCGTTCTGATAAAGCGAAACGATTTCAGATCCCATCCCCACCAACTCCCGCCGATAAGCGTAAGACTCCACCATCTGCCAGAGAGGCAATACAGGAAGTTCATGATGGGAGATCGAATGAAGATCCAGCAGTCGGTCCCGCACCTCACGCCAGTTTTTGGCATGTTCAAGTTGTCTTAAGCCAAGCCCCACAAGCTGGTCCTCGCTCGCTGCAAGCCCTTCGGGCCCAAGAACGCGGCGAGCATCAATGATGGGCTCCCAAACCGCTGCTGAGACATAAACGATATCAGCGATGTCTTCGTCAGGTTTTGGAAAAGTCCTACCGACAGGAAGCTCGACCAATTCCACTTCCAACCCCAATAGCTTCCACTGAGTGCTGATCGCCTCACACGCGACCCGCGAAAGATTGTCTGGGGGCAACGCCAGCCGGATCGGTGTCAACTCGGGCATTTCGAATTTTTTTCGCTGGGCCATCGACTTCATCTGGTTGGCATTCATCGCCAAGAGAAGTTTCGCCAACGGTGGTTCATACGGTCGTGGCTCGATCCTCGTATCGTAGCCATAGCCCAATGGATCATTCAGCTCGATACCAGCAGGAAATGGCCCTGAGAGAACCCGGCAGCCTTCAAACTCGAGACCTTCGAGCAGTTCCCCCTTCAAAATGTCTTCCCGATTGATCCCATACAGCAGGGCACGCCGGAACGTTCTCTCCGCCACGAATGGGTGATCGGAACACGGAACCAACATGTGGACAGTGGGCAAAGGGTAGTTTGCAACCTTGATCGCCTTCATTTTCTTAAGTCGGACCGCGTCAGCGGGGAACAGTTGATCCAGAACATCCACTTCACCCTGCAGGAGTAGATTCACGGCATCCGCTGCTGATCCGCAGCGCAATTCGACGATCTCACGAGGCTGCGTTTCTGTTTTCGGAGCTCCGGAAAGTACGTACCGGACTTCGTCATCGTCAACGGCCTCACGACGGTAATCCCCTGTAGGCGAAAGCGGTGCGCCTCCAAACCAACTGCCGTCTACTGGAATTTGCAACAAGCAGGTGGGTAATACATTGGGGCGACGCAAATTGAAGGTCACCTGTTTTGGCCCGTCCAAACCGATCGAATCGACAGCTGCGGCCCAAGGAGAGAAATAGTTATTCGAATTCGGCTGCGCTCGCTTTGCCATCACATCAGCCAGGAATGGTCCACTCACTTTATCCAGAGGTGGCGTGAGTTTCTCGGGCTCCAGCAGCAAATCAAAGTGCATGCGATCCGGACTCATTTCAACATCGCCAAAGATGAAGTCATACTCTCCACCTTCCGGTCCGGGGCCCTCCATTTCAAACAGAGTGCGGTATAGCAACCGTCCCGCACGTCGGGCCCCCCAATTATCAAGCCGTGTCGGCTCCATTACGGTTGCAGTCTGCAGGACACCAACATTGATCAACGGATAAATCCGGTCGATTAATTTAACAAGCTCTGTTCCACCGGGAATATCGGGCTTCAAATACAGACTTTCCCGCGCCAATTTGCGAGCAGCACGATAGTCTTTTGCCTCAAGTGCTGCCTTTGCTTCATTCTGTTTCACAGTTGCCATTCGCAGGAACTCAGCGTTCCATTTTTTTACCGACTGAAGATTTTCATCTGCGTAGTCTCTTTCCAGGCGAGCCAACATCTTTTGGGCAAGACTCAAGTCGCCACCATTCATCAGTTGCTGCATCAACTGATCCGTTATTTTGGCGATGGCAGCTAGGACCAATGTACGCTTGTATTCGGGTGCATAACGCCGGAGTTCTTCCAACATTGCGAGGGTCGGTGCCAACTCTTTTCGCTCCGCGCGAGCATTGGCATCGAGCCAAAGAAACTCACAACGGAGTTCTCGCAATCCTGCTCGGTTGGGAAAGTCACGAATCAGAACCGACATGAAAGGATAAGCACCTTTGAAGTCTCCATCGGCAATCCGGTCTTTGGTCTCACGTTCGAGACGTACTTCCCAAAAATCGACCTTCGAAATGTCCGACCATCTGGCTGTGAAATCTTTCCCTTCAATGCCCAAGACATTCAATTTCAATGAACCGGAACGGTCCGCAGGCTCGGAACGCCCGGGCAACTTAAGCAAGAGTACTTTGGCCCAGCCGCCACCTGCTTTTGTTGTAAAGAAAAGCAGATCATGTGCTTCTTCCTGTAATAGCGCAAGTCCCGGATCTGGCGGCACCCCCTGTTGAGCAAAATTGGCTAACTGAGCATTCGCTGTATGGACGTTGGGCGATACCGTCAGCCAAATGGCAAACAGACAAAGGAAAATTGTAGGACGGATGCTCATGGAAGTGGTCCAGCTGAACAATGTAAAAAACATGAACTCGATTAGTTGACAGGGACCGGAGTCCGGTAGATGACACCCTCAGTGCCGGGCACCAGCAACATGCCATCCTTGACGATTGGTGACGATGAAATCGGCTGTCCCAAATCAATGGTCCCAGTGGTGGTTCCCGCTGCCGGATCAAAGATCACGATCCAACCAGGCTTTCCGGCAATGACAACTTTTCCATCACTCATGACCGGCTTCCCAACGGGCAAGCCGCCCGGAAGCGGGATCTGAAACAGACTTTTTCCTTCAGCATCAATTCCTCGCAACACGGAATCATCCGTCTGATAGAGACCGATATCACCGACGGCAACAGGCCCCCAAACAACTCGCCCATCCAGTAGAGTTTTGAATTTGGGCTTCAAACTCACGATATCAAAGCCAACCACGAAATCAGAAGCCGGACCAGCCGTGGCAGCAACAACCGTACTGTCAACTCCTGCGATTTGGTCCAGCAAGTCAAACTCAAGATCCGCGGAAGCAAGTTCGCGAATCCGATCGCCGACACGCAACCGATACATCTTTCTTCTGCTGTCGGCCAAGACAACTTGGTCAGGATCGCTTGGCAGTCTGATGCTGTTGGTCCAATTGACCGTTTTGTTCGGATCACTCGCGGGTTGAAACGGTGTACCGATCGCCTTTCCAGTACGCCAATCGACAAGTACGGCCCGGCCATTGTCCAGTGGCAGGAACAACCCTCCTCCGGCAACCAACCCACCGTCTCTGGGCTTCCCCGATGAGAAATAGATGGTCAATTGCCGAAGCATCCCAAGCTCTCTCTCCGGCTCGTAAACAATGATTGACTGACCATCCACCTGGTTCAGCATCAGACTTCGATTCTCATCGATGGCGATGGGGTTTTCGAATCGGATTGCAACTGATTTCTTTCCTGGATTCTCGATCGGACCATCCGTTGCTCCCACCTGCTCAGATTCACTGTCAATATTGAATAACGCAGCCTGTGTCGTGATGCTGTGTAAGTCATCGCTGCCCGGCGGAACAGTCAGCAAAGCAACTGGCACGCCGACATCAGTTCGCCAAATTTCCTCGCCCGTTTTTGGATTTGCTGCAGTCACGCGAATGGCTGAGGTACCGCGGAGGACCCTTGCGTATACGAGTGCATCATCAGTCGAATAGGGTTCTCCAATGAATGTGTCGAACTCATGTTTGAGCCAATCACGAATCACACGACCAGTATTGATCTGTAGTTCATAACGGCCAATTCGGGTGCCGGTTATCCACATTTGACTTCGCCCAACAGCCATCTGTGTTGGTGTTGGTTGATCGTAAAATGGTGGCAACTTGGCTGCCTCGGTTACCTGATCTCGCTCAGCCGTCGGTTCAATGTCATACACAACGACTTCACCGAGGTCCGTCAATACGATCAGTCTTCGCCCCTGAACGATTGGTGGCACTCGAACATTTCCGGCTAGCCGGAAGCTTTGAGTCTGCTTCAACTGCCCCCCGGTTTCGTCAGTACGAATAACCCTCAGATTTGCATAGTCACTACCAGCGTTGACAATCACAAAGACATGCCCGAGCAAGGGCACAGGCGGGACGCTGACGGTTCCCGGTTCGTGACCTACATAGAAACTCTCCAAGCAAGCCCCATCGCGTGTATTGAGCAGATACAGGTTACTGTGATCCCCGACAACGTAAGCCCGCTTGGCTCGGTCATCGACTCCGGGCGCAACATCAAGATTCTGAGGAATTTGCTGCACCCATTTTGCTTCCCCTGTTTCCACATCCAGACAGATCACCCGACCTGAATCTGTGGAAACATAAATCTCATCGCCGTCGCTGATTGGCGGCCCAAAAGGCTCACCTACTTTCGTTCGCCACAAAACACTGCCATCGTCCTCACTGCAACGCAAAACTTCCAGCGTTGAGGATTCGCTCAGCAAGACACCATCTTCCAATCGTAACGGCGGTAGTTCCTTTGAATAACCGACAAATTTCCGCCACCGCAGTTTTCCATTCTCACCATCAAATGCCAGAATTGATCCTCCAGCACGGAAGTAAAGAGTAACCCCTCGCAACTCAGGAGCGACCGTCCCCGCCAACGTTGTCAGCAAGACGGAATCGACTTCGCCTTCATCGGCCAATCCATCACTGACTTCTGGAATGTTGGCTGATGATTCAACAAGACCTTGCTGAATTTCGCTTGCCTCCAGAATCAGTTTCACTAGTCGTTCATTCTCACGCAAATCTGGAAAATCACGCAACAAAGCGGTTCGTATATCATAAGCCGCTTTCGTATCCTTCTCGCCGAGCGAATCAGTCATCGAAGCTTCGGCAGCATCAAGGCTGATGTTCCGGTTGATATCACGTTCGACTCGCGCTCGATCCTCTTCAACCGCAAGAATCTGTGCCTCCAACGTGGTCCTCATGGATGCGGGCATGTAGACAGCGTTCGCCATCAATTCACGCTGCTCATCGAGTTTTGCGAGCAATTCCTGCTTTCGCGGCGTATCCTTGGCTCGACCCGCAGCAGACGCAAGGTTTTTGGCGATATCGACCAACAACTGGGCAAGGTTACCTCGTTCTTCATTCATCCCCTCTTCTTCTGCGATGGACGGCAGTTCCAGCTTTGCCAAATCGACCGCCTGCTCGGGTTCCTGCTTGAACTCAGCAGCCTTGTATAACTGTGTCATCGTGACACGAGTACGCGACAACGATGAATGCTGATGCTCCTCACCAAACAGGTCGAGGAACGTCATATAAGCCTTCTGAGCAGCAGGGTAATTCTGGTTGTCATAGGCGTCATTGGCTCTGGCGATATAGGCATCTGCATCTTCACGCCCCAAAATCCACCAACCGGCCACCAATGTCAGCAACAGCAAAACAATGATCGCAATGTAACCGTAAATCTTGAAAGAATCCCAAACGGTCTTGGGTTCTTCCGGCCTTTTACGAGCCGGTGTTGGTCTCTCTTTTGGCGTGCCGTCCGGGACACCACCACCCAACGCCTCAACGCCTATGGGACCAACTTCAACAGGAGCAGCCTCAACCACGACAGGCTGAGCTTCAAACGCTGGAGTCGCGAGGACTTCAACGGGTTCGGCCACTACTTCCTCCACCACAACCTCAGCTTCATCGATGCCAGCAGTCAGGTCGGAATCGTCAGTTGCCTCGGCCACCGGCTCCTCGTACTCGCCACTACGCAACTCGCCGATCAACTTGGTCGCCTGGAAATGCGTGAGCTGTCCGTTGTCGACCAACAACTTGGCGACTGCTTCGGGTGTGATTCGAGTACCGCTTTGCTCCAACTGTTCGCGAAGGGCTTCGATGATCTCCTGGTCAAGCAATCCCAGTCGCTCCAAGCGGTCGATCAATTCGTTTGCAAGCATGTCTTTGTCGATTTCTACAGTGAAAAGTTTTCAGTCAGTGGTGTATGCCCTGATTCCGTTATTACCCCAGCGTACTTCCGTTGGAATAACAAAACAGACTGGGTTCAGTGGTTTGTAAGGCTGTCTTGGTTGGTCATCAATTGAATTCCTCGACTTGCGTGACTTCCAATTCCGCAAAGCCGGCGATCGTGCCGGCATCCATGGCATCGACCAGTGAATGCAGCTTCGCCATTTCATGCACTTTAACTACGAGCCGCATCCCATCTTTGCTCGCGCTTATTGCCTCTTTCAGTGCCGTGATCAAATTCTGTTTTCCCGGTGTCTCTCGTTCCCAGTCCTGAGCGATCACCAAAAAACCGCCGAATTCGTCGACTTCCACTTCGACCGAATCCAACTCGTCGTCTTCTTCCTCAACCTGATTCACACTCGGCAGATCCGTCTGCTGCCGAGGCATTCGGATTGATTTCTGCAAACTGAAAGCAGCCGTAACCATGAAGAAGATCAACAGTAAGAAAGTGACATCCACCATCGGAGTCATGTCCATCTCTTCTTCAGGACGCTTTTTCCGAATCAGAACCTCATCAATCTCATCTTCATCATCATCCACAGGATTCGAAATCACTGCCGCCGGCGTTTCGTTTGCGGTTTGCCGCAAGGCAACATTTCCTGTCTCGCTCTTTAACACTACGGTTTCAGAAGGGATCAGTTCAGCCGCCACTATTTCAGGCTCTCCTTGAACCGTTGCGTTGCCTGCATTTGCATTGGGCTCGAACTCCCGTACCGTCGATTTCTCAGGGACAGCCACCACAGCATCACAACCTGGGCAACGCACGCTACGTCCCGCCAACCGATCATTGACGTGATGGCTGGCACCGCACTCCAAACAACTGACTTCGATCGACATGCAGATAAACCCGATTTCTGTTCCGTATCCAACGTTTCACAAACAAGCGTTCCCATTTCTACCCGGAGAGCAAAGGAACCACTTCAAGCTGTCCCAACAAGGCTCCGGTGCGGAATCGACAGCACCCCCACAAGGGCTCTGCGATCACGCATGGACGCTGTACCCACTCTCATTTCTTATTGCTCTTTAACAGCAACATAAGTCGCATCCACATCTTCAAATGCATCACCGATGATTTTCTGAACTCGTGTCACCTTCCCAACTTCGATATTTGCGTCTCCAAACAACATCACATATTGTTTGCTGACTCCCAGCGACCTTTCGAGCTCCTCAGTGATGTACTCAATGATTTCGGTTGCCTGCAGATCCTCATCGGTACTGAAATTGGTACCATCCATTCGTGACAGAATGACCTCATCACCCCCTCCGGGGTTGATGAAGATAACGGCAGAGTTTTTCGCGGAAATCGCCAGCCCATTGTCAGCCTCGGGAATGGTTCCGATCTTGGTCGGATCCATCGTGGAACAAACAATGAAGAAGATCAACAACAGAAACGTGATGTCGATCATGGGCGTGATGTCCATCTCGTCATCTTCACGTTTCTTGCGAGGTAACGCAAAGTCGTCCTCGCCTTCATCTATCGGATTGGGGTTATCACTCATCTTTCAGTCAAATTGATATCACAGGTTTCGCTATTGATCATTTACGTCTTCAACTCCGCTCACCAAGAAGTGTGTCATCACTTCACCGAATCAAGCTTCACTCGACACGCGACTGGGCCGTCATGGGTTCTCCCGTTGAAGCAGCTGTGCCACCGCGCGGAGATGAATACTTTGTCAATGCTTCGCGGTAGCCAGCCATAAAACGAACAAGACCAGCACCAACCAGATCTTCCATTTTTGCAATCCGGATATTGACGTTCGCGACCAGAATCATGAGTGGAATCGCGATGGCCAAACCACAGGCCGTCGTGCGAAGCGCGATATTGATATCCGACGCCAAGGCCGATGGTTCAACTGACTCAGCTGTTGCGAGCGTTTCGAACGCCCCCATCATTCCGAAAACCGTTCCAAACAATCCGATCATGGGAGCACTTTTGATCACAGTACTGACCCAGCTGAGTCGATACTCAACGTCGCTCATCACATCTCGCTGAAAACGGTCCATCACAAAAGTCCTGGCCTTCTTGTAACCGATCTCACGATGCTCGACGGCCATCCCCACGATCTGGGCGACCGCGCGCTTATCACCCTCACAATATTCGGTGATACCCTCGAAGTCTCCTCCATTAAGCATCTGCTCAACGTCATCCATGAAGAAGTCTTGCTGCTCCTCGGATTTAAAACGCTTTTGATTCACGCGAGACCAGACAATGACAATGCAATAGAGACCCCAGAGGGCGACCCCAGCCAGAGCACCGTAAGTTGCATTGGAAATAATTTCGAAAAGGGACATTTCAGCAAGTAGCATCGGCGGTCAGTTCCTTAACTTCGTAGCCAGAAATATTGAATTTATTGTGATGAGTGGTCAGACCATTCACTGCGGCCTGAGTGCATTTTGAAAAGTACTGGCGTGATCAACGCCCATCGATATCAGAGACAACCAGACTGGAAATCGGACTTGGCGATGCTGAAATGACAGGCATCCAAACAACTGTTTCCCGTGATTGGCTCCTAACAGCATATTCGAGTTGTGTTTTTCCTACTTGGTCCAACGGGCTTTTAATCGTAATTTTGAACAAACTCTGGCTGATTCCGGGAGGACTGGAAGGGGTGAACTGCGGATTTCCCCCCAACAGAGGTCTATCACTCAATTTTTCCCGCTAGCCTGCCTAACGATTAGCCAAGCCGCCTGAGCACACAACGATGACTTGCCATTTCATAGGGTCGCACTGCGGGTTGCGGGCTGCGGGTTGCGGGCTGCGGGTTGCGGGCTGCGGGTTGCGGGCTGCTGGTTGCGGGTTGCGGGCTCAAGACCTGGCGGCAACCACACACTTCACCTTGACCGGCAGGCAACATGCCATCCGTCACCATGCTAATTTTTTGGCTTCCGGTAACGCTGACTCGTCACCACGAATTTGTAGCCACGGCCATCTGCTTTGCTCTCAAAGACAGTTTTCGCAATTTGAGTGACGGAGGTGTAGCCTTTTGACTCCCAATATGCCTGTTCAATGTGGGCCAGCTGGTTTTCCAGTGGATCGGGAATGAACTTGAGCATTTGCCGATTCGGCAGTGGTATCCCGGCCTTACCCAACAACTGTCGGTCAAACTGCATCAAGGGGCTTGGGCTATTCCACATAAAATACAGCCGTTTCTCATCCTCGGTTTTCACGACTCGATACTTTTTTGGGCTTCCTGACAGATTATTTGCAATATCCACTCCTTGAATTGAGCCACCGATTGCCCCGAGTTCGATCTTGTAAAAATCGAGTTGTCTTGCATACAAGCCGATATCCCGGGCTGTAAAATTCAGCTGCCAACGCTCAAACCGGGGAATGATATCGTCGCCTTCCCCCTCAGGGCCGGGCGGTCGGCTATCCCCGGCCCCGGTTCCCGCTGTGGTTGCAGTTGAAGTTGTATCTGTCGTGACGAGGGTCGCTGCGACCGAACTGACCGCTTCGGTCACAGCCTCGATCGTGTCCTGAAGCGTGGGTTCCATCAACTCCTCGACTTCCTCTGCCCCGGGTGGCTCAAAATCACGCTCAAAGCCCTCGGGATTCTGCGTACCGGCAGGATTCTCGATGATTGGCTCCATTGCCAAAGGCGGGAATGCCCATCGAGTTGTAATGAAAATGATGACAACCATCACCGTCAGCGTTCCAATGAACAGCATGAGTGCCATCAGGAAGGAAGTCACCAAATCAAAACGGCTTGTCCGCAGTTTTTCACGTTCTGCCGCCCGCTGCTCAACCCGATCTTGGGCTGCTGCATCGTTCGCATCTTCTTCAGTAACTGATGACATCGTAAAAACCTACCCACTTATTTTTCGAATGAAAATTGTGTAACCAAGTCGAATCTGCTGCTACCTGCTGATTTTGGGCTACTGATCGTAATCCAGAAATACATACTTCGGATTCATGCTGAGATACCACTCTCGCCATTTTCCCTGCACACTTTCCACTTCCGCCGGATCCGGATCATTTGACAGGTCGAATCCATCAAAACGGCGACTGATAAATCTCAAACCATCTCGTGCATAACGACGCACCGATTTATCGGGATCACTGAGAGCATAAATCAGCGATGGCACCACACGAAGCTCATCACTCTTGCCGAGCAAACGTGCTGCTACTCGCCGAGCCTGCCACGACTGGCTGCCCCTCACCAATCTCTCGAGACGATCCATCTGTGTTGTTCTGACAACAGGATCGGAAGCCAACTCAAGATCATCGGGAATGGATTTGCCCTCTGTTTCGCCAGCACCATCTGCCTCCAGAATGTCAAGCATATCGGTGACTTGAGCGGCAACAGGACGACCTTTGATTTGAGTACCTTCAACACGGATGTCGGTAGTATCCTTGGGCAATCCCTTTCCACCTTGAAGGCTACCCTGGCTCATGGTGAAAATTGTCTTTTGGGTACTGCGAATCAAAAACAAAAGCGCAAAAGCCGTGCTGACTGGCGGACGAGTGAGTGCACGATCCGTCCAGCCTCCATCGGCTCCCTGTGTCTGCTTGAGTTCATCCACGACCCGGTTGTACCAGGCAGGACTAAGATCCTTGGATGACCCACTGGCAATTTCTACGAAACTCTCAAGTCTCTCCAGTGTGTAAATTCGATAGTAGTACCAGTCGATCCCCGATTTCTTGTACGGATTTTGCTGACGCCACCGGCGCATCCTACCAATGGAATTCTTGATCGGTGTCTCACTCATGGAGCCCCGCTTACGGCGTTTGACGTTTTTATCTTCTTTGAAAACTTTGATTGCTTTGGGCAACCCCGGAATCCCCGTGTCGGCATCATCGTCCGTATTGCCCCACAGCCTGAGTGCATCACCACCGATCAGGAGGCTACTGCCGCCGGCCAATGCCATCGAGTCCGACATTTCTCTTTTGCTTTGAGCCATCTGTGGCTTTCCAGGCCCCGGGTCCTGTGCGTGATACGGCCAACCACCATCGGGATCCTGAACTCGCAACAACCACTGCAGACTCTCTGTGACGCGGTTGTAATCAAGTGGAATTCCATTCCGATCGAGCGTCCAGATGGCCAGCATTCCATACTGGCTCATCGAGATATCTCCACTTTTCTTGGGATCATCGTCGGGATAACAGAAAGCACCATTTCCGCTTTGATACTGCATCAGATACTGCTGAAGCGTTTGCAACTCACTGCGATACGCATCCGCATCAATTTCCGCAAAAAGCAGCACAGCGATTGCAATCACGTAGGTCCGCTTTTGGGGTGTTTTCCCCCCACCATTCTTCAGACTGTTGACCACCGACTGCGCGGTCTTGAGTGCTCTTTTCACAGCAGCACTATCGGGATCATGACGACATTTGTGATGTGCATAACCAATCAGAATCGACTCACCAGCAATGGTCGAAAAAGGATCGCCACTGCCAAAATCCTTGTCCGTCAATTTTTCCAGATACGAAACACCCTGACTGACCATTTTTGTCACGACCGGACCAGTCGGTGTATAGCTGTACGCTGGTGTGCCGATAGCAACGACCAACGATAAGGCAATCAAGCTCACAAGAGGGTTGCCGCGTGGTGTTTGGTAACTTTCACGAATACTCATAGACAAGTCTGCCCGAATTTTAAAACCAAAGATTTTTTTGCAGGTGTTGAAACCCACAAGCGAGAAGAGGTGAACCGATTGACGACCTTACGCATCATACCCTACGATCGACCCTCGTCGAATTGATCGGCGAAGGTGCTTCCGAATTGTTTTTGTCATGATTAAAGTGACAGCATCGCAGTACCTAGGTCAGGTAGCTCAGTTGGTAGAGCACGGCCCTGAAAAGGCCGGTGTCGGCGGTTCGAGCCCGCCCCTGACCACTTTCTCTTCCGCTTCTGGCATTTCTCTGCCAAAGGATCCTCTGAAACAGCCGTTTTTGCGGCATTTTTGAGTGTAATCGTGTCTCTCCCTGCGTCGAAATGCGGCTTTTCGATCCTGCTGGCGGTACTTTCCGCGTTCCAAGATCGACTCCAAATAGGGTTGTTTACGAGTTTTTTAACGGTTTTTCCAGCAAATTGGGCTTCAACGCTGTGATCGCAAGGCCCCAATCAGCACCAACCAAGTGCAGGCAGCGACTTCCACGCCAACATCCCCCCATCTCCGCCGAATAGAGGGACGTTTATCGTTCTCGAAACGAACAAAACTTGGGGAAGTTGGAGGGTTTTAGAAACGTTCTAGCCATGGTTTCTTCTTGCATGGTGTCGATTTAAGACGCGAAAGGCTTTAGCCTGTGTCCCAGCGGGTGATCATTCCCGCAATTTAAATCAACCCACAGCTGCTAGTGAGTGGACCATGCCTACCCCACGTCTCGCACTTCTTTTGCTGGCTCTTGCTTGGCCTCCTGTCGGATCTCTCGTGGCCCAGAGCAACGGGTCGACCACCTCGGATCAGCCCGTCGCCAACGAACCGGTCAACGAACCGGTCAACGAACCGGTCAACGAACCGGCCAACGAACCGGCCAACGAACCGGTCAACGAAGCCGACTCTGCCAATTCCGCGACTGGAGCTTCTCAGACGAGTTCGGAGCAGGATTCACCAACATCTGAATCGTCATCAGAGGCAGCGGAAACAGCACAAGAAGTAGAAGCAAGCGTAGCAGCAAAAATCGACGAAGCCTTCGGGAAATTTATTGTTAAACCTTTTGCGACTGTTCTATTTTTCGATTTTGGAACCAAATCTTGGCTGGGGACTAGCATTCCATTCGTCGTGGTTTGGTTGCTAGCAGGTGCGGTCTTTCTGACTCTCCGTATGGGCTTCATCAATATCCGCGCCTTCAAGCATGCGATTGATCTGACGCGTGGGTTGTATGACAAGCCGGGTGAAACGGGTGAGGTTTCTCACTTCCAGGCTTTATCGGCTGCCCTCTCAGCCACTGTCGGTCTAGGAAACATCGCCGGCGTTGCAATTGCGATCGGAACCGGTGGCCCCGGAGCCTGTCTTTGGATCATCGCGATTGGACTCTTGGGAATGTCTGCCAAGTTTGCTGAATGCACACTTGGGCAACTGTACCGAACCAAAGACGAGGATGGACACGTTCTGGGTGGACCGATGCGTTACCTGCAAGTCGGTTTGACAGACATCAACATGGCACCCCTTGGGAAATTTCTGGCAATTCTTTTCATGCTGCTCTGTGTCGGAGCCAGCTTCGGTGGCGGTAACGCATTTCAAATCGGGCAGTCACTGGAAGCCATCAGTGGCGACGTCACGATCTTGCAAGATTTCCCTGTCATCTACGGCTTGATCATGGCTTTTTTAGTCGGCATTGTGATCGTCGGAGGCATGCGAAGCATTGGTGCAGTCGCGAGTAAAATTGTTCCTTTTATGTGTGGAGCCTACGTTCTTGCAGCCCTGTTCATTTTGGCCGCCAACATCGCAGCCATCCCAGCCGCGATCAGCTTGATTTGGACGGAAGCCTTCGAACCCGACGCGATCTATGGTGGCTTCCTCGGCGTGCTTGTCATCGGTGTGAAGCGTGCGGTGTTCAGCAATGAGGCCGGCGTGGGTTCAGCAGCCATTGCCCACTCTGCTGCGAAGACAGATGAACCCGTCAGCGAAGGTATCGTTGCCTTACTGGAACCCTTCATCGACACCGTGGTGGTTTGTACGATTACTGCTCTGGTCGTGATCGTTACCGGCGCCTACAACGCTCCTGAAATGGCAGAGGCGATTAGGGAAAACCAGGGAGCGAAGGTTACCCTGTTTGCATTCACCACCGGAGGCTATGACTGGTTCCGATACATTCTTTATGTTGCGGTGGTACTATTTGCCTACTCCACCTGCATCAGTTGGTCTTATTACGGTGAACGCTGCTGGGTGCAACTTTTTGGAGCAAGACTTTCGATCGTCTACAAAATCCTGTTCTTGTGCTTCACAGTATTGGGTTCGATTGTGACCGCGGGCAACATTCTGGACTTCAGTGATCTAATGATTCTTGGGATGAGCTTCCCTAACTTGCTAGGTGTGTTCTTGCTGAGCGGCATCGTCAAGCGTGAATTGAACAAGTATTGGGCGAAGTACAAAGCCGGAGAATTGGAAACTGCAGAAGACGGGGGCGCGGGGGAAGGTTAGACATTCCCTGCAGATTCATCTCTTGCTGAAGCCATCTTTATGACTCGCGTTTGCATCATCAATGCTGTCGGATTGACACCCGAACTGCTTAAATACGCTCCACGTATTTCGGCGGCAGGTGACTCACAGCCAATGCAAAGCCCAATCCCCGCTGTGACCTGCACGTCACAGGCAACACTCCTAACGGGGAAATCGCCCCGCGAACACGGCATTGTGGGCAACGGATGGTATTTCCGCGACACCCAGGAAATCCGTTTCTGGCAACAGGCCAACTCACTGATCGAAGGAGAAAAATTTTACGAGGGAATTGAAACTGCCAAGATGTTCTGGTGGTTCAATCAGTCGGCACCGGTGAAGTACAGCGCGACCCCAAAACCACATTATGGATGTGACGGATCCAAAGTATTTGACATTATTGATCACACCCAGTGTGATCTGGTCCGGCGTCTCGGGCCATTCCCATTTTTCTCATTTTGGGGCCCCAACGCTGGGCTTCCCAGCAGTGAATGGATCGCCGACGCCACGGCAATCGTGATGCGGGAAAATCGCCCCAAACTGACGATGGCCTACCTGCCACATCTTGATTACGACTTCCAACGACTTCCAGACCATGACCCCCAAAGAGTTGCCGAACTGGATCAGTGTGCAGGCAGAATTATCGACGCAGCAAACGAAACCGATGCACAAGTCATCGTTGTTTCAGAGTACGGGTTGGTACCGGTCCAGCGGCCTGTTCATCTGAATCGACACCTTCGAGAAATGGGCTGGTTGACAGTCCGACACGGTCCCTTTGGTGAAATGATGATGCCCGGTGAATCGACTGCCTTCGCAGTCGCAGACCACCAACTTGCACACGTCTATGTGGGTAATCCCGGCATGATCGATGAGGTCGCCAAGGCACTGCAATCGGTTCCCGGAGTTGCCCGTGTTGCCCGCCCCGTCGAACTTGAACTCGACCATCCCCGTAGTGGCGAACTGATCGTGCTTGCGGAATCGGATGCCTGGTTCACTTATTATTATTGGCTCAACGATTCTCTCGCACCTGATTTTGCCCGAACGGTCGATATTCATCGCAAGCCTGGCTACGACCCCTGCGAGCTGTTCATGACCAGCAAAGTCAGGGCCATGTCGCGTCTGGCACAAAAGAAATTTGGTATGCGTTACAAGATGGATGTTATTCCGCTCGATGCCCAACTGGTGCGCGGAAGCCATGGATTGCACACCGAACCTGAAAAGGGCCCTTTTGTGGTGGGACCCGGCGAACTGCCCGATGACATGCGGGATTTCAAGGCTTATGTCCAACGCCTGATGGCTTGATCCCAGTGATGAAATCCAGTGATGAAATCCAGCGATGAAATCCAGTGATGCAGTATGTCCGGACTACCCCACTGGGGACACCTCCGCTCAAGAAGCCAATTCGGTCGTAGCGGCGTCGACTGGCTCTGAACCAGGAAAATACTCGCGGACCACACTGTAAAACTCAGCTGCACTTGAAACCTTTGCCACGTGCGTGCGAAAGAACCTCGCTCCACGTTTTCCCTGGGCGTAGCAGCAGGCGTACTTGCGCATCAAAATGGTGCCTTTCTCTTCCCCAAAACGGTCAACCACCAGACGGTAGTGATTCAGCATCACATCTCGCTGTTCGTCCAGAGTTGGTTCAGGGGGAACAACATCGCCTCTCAACGCGGCGGCAGCTTGTGCAAATAACCAGGGCCTTCCCAAACAGGCTCGCGCGATCATCACGCCATCGACATCATAATTCTGGAATGCTGCGACCACCTTCTCAGCCGAATCAAGATCACCGTTCCCGATCAGTGGAATGTTGCGCAAATGTTGCTTGATTTCACTGATCTGATCCCAGTCTGCACTCCCACGAAACATATCGTGAGCTGTTCTACCGTGGACAGTCAGTGCTGCCGCCCCTGCCTCCTCCACCACCTTGGCAACCTCATTGCAATTGACCGAATCGCGTGAACATCCGAGCCGTATTTTTGCAGTCACGGGTGTTGGCGAGCAGGCTTCTACCAACCGGTGGATGATCTGGAACATCCGCTGTGGTTCGCGTAACAGGTAACTTCCACTATGTGCTTTTTCAGTCACCTGTTTGACGGGGCAACCGAAATTGATGTCGACCACACTAACCTGATATTCCTCCGTCAGTCGGCGGCCCACTTTGGCCATCGTTTCGGGATCGTTGTCCCAAATCTGAACTGCCAGCGGCCGAGCTTCTTCGGCAACTCCCCACAAGCGGTCTGGATGCTCGGCAACATGTTCGTCCATCCAGACAAATCCTCGGGCATTCACCATTTCTGTGGCCAACAGCCCAACGCCACCAAACTGGCGCACTACCTCACGAAAAGCAGCATTAGTGAACCCTGCCATGGGTGCTTGTAGAACGGGGGGATCAATTACCAGATCACCAATATGCAAGGGCGGCACAATCATTGGAACTCAATGAGAAACAGCAACGGAAAAATCGAAAATCGAGGAGTCGCAGCAGACCTTCATCAGCCACATCCAACTCAACCACAGTGTCATTCTTGCCAGACACACCGCTCATGCCAACGGCATCCGACCGAAATCCATCTGATTTCCGGTCAAGCTCTTGCTCCGCCCCATGCCAGGCGAATGCTGTTTTTTGTAAAAACGCGAGGACTTATTGTAAAAGCACGACGACTCTTTGCCGCCAACTTGGGTCTATCGTTCACACGTCCCCGCTGAGTTCCATCCATTTCTCTTCACAGGCATTGAGCTCTGCGGTGATTTCAGTGAGTTGTTGATGCAGGCGTACTGCCTCCTCGGGATCAGTTTCCGAAAGCAATTGATCGTTGACTCCCCGCTTTTCATCATCCAGCCTGGCGATCTTCTTTTCGAGATTTTTCAGTTCTTTTTCAGCCCGCCGCTGATCCCGCTGATTTTTTCGGTAATCCTCTACACCACCCCGGGCAACTGGCCCGCCGGAAACTACTTTTCCTTTACCGGTACGTTCACGCTCACCGTCATCAATTTCTTTTTCAACTGATTCGAGATAAGTCTGATAATTCCCGAAATAATTTTTCACGCTCCCGTCGCGGACCTCGATCACACTGGTAGCCACTCGTTGCATGAAGTGCCTGTCGTGACTCGTGAAAATGACAGTTCCTTTGTACAGCTCCAGTGCTTCTGCCAGTGCTTCCACCGTCTCCACATCGAGGTGGTTCCCGGGTTCGTCCAGAACGAGCACGTTCGCGGTTCCCAGCAACAAGCCAGCCATACACAGCCTCGCACGCTCCCCACCACTAAGTACTTTGATCTTCTTTTGGATATGGTCATCTCGAAATAACAAAGCCCCGGCCATCGCCAGCAGATCCTGTCGTGTTGTATCCCTATCGGAAGAGTATTCGAGCTGCTCAAGCACAGTCAGACGCTCGTCGAGACTGCTGTAAACATGCTGAGCGTAGGTTCCTATTTCGACACCATAACCCCATTTCATGTTTCCACCCAACGCATCCAGTGAATGAACAAAGGTCCTCAGCAGGGTAGTTTTACCCTGCCCATTGTCACCCACGATTGCGGCCCGATCGCCATGCTCTATTTCGAGTGTGATTTGGTCAGCCACAACATGGTCCGGATATCCAATCGACATCCCATCAGATCGCACAGCGGTGCCCTGTCTGGGGACAACTTGGGGCGCCCGGATATGCACGGTTGGCTCATCCACCTCAAGTTCCGTTGTCTGGAGTTTTTCCAGTTGCTTTGCCTTGCTCCTGGCCTGACTGGCCGTTGACGCATTGGCGCGGTTCTTCTCAATGAATTTTTGCAGTTGTTTCTGCTTGGCGACAACCGTCGCATTGACACGCCGATCATGCTCTCGTCGCTCTTCGCGATATTCCAGAAATGGATCAATCCTCCCCGGATACATTGTCAGTTTGCCACGGGACAATTCCAGCGTTTGAGAACAGGTGGCAGCAAGAAAGGAGCGATCATGGCTCACAATCAGGGCCGCTTTATTGAAATCCCTCAGAAAGTGCTCAAGCAGAATCTGCGTTCTCAGATCCAGAAAGTTGGTGGGCTCGTCAAGCATCAGCAAGTTGGGATCCTTGAGCAGCAGGGCCGCCAGTTTAACTCGCGTCTGCCACCCACCGGAAAGTGATTTAACCGGCCCCTCCAAATAGGACCCCTTCAGCTCAAATTGACCAGCAACCTCTCCGCAACGCCAATCCGGTTCATTGCTATCCCTGATTAAGAAATCGAGCGCAGATTCACCTGGCTCAAAGGGGTCATGCTGCCTCAAGTAACCAATGCGAAGCGAAGGATGGTGGACAACCTCGCCTTTCTCGAGTTCCTCCTCACCCAGCAAGACCTTGAGCAGGGTCGACTTACCGGCCCCATTTCGGCCAATGAAGCCCACTTTTACGTCATCCACAAGCGATAACTCAGCATCATCAAGCACCAGCTGGTCTGCGAACCTTTTTTGTGCGTCACGAACTTGAATCAATACGGCCATTGAATTCATCAACCGGAAGTCTGGAAAGAAAAAAGCCACAGTTTGGCGGGCTCCAAACTTACCACCCGTGACCTAGACCAGAAATGCCACAACACAAACCGATTTCAGGTGAATCTGGCACTGAAAGTTCCACTGAGCCGCTACCACACACGATGGTAATTCTCTAAATTGATTCTTAGCCAAGGCGAGCCCAAGCTCGTCCCGAGGGCTCAATTCGTCACAAACCGCATCTGATCCTTGTGCAGATCGTCCATCCACCGATGGCCGACCTGCCCAAATCGGCCCATTTCCATTG
>PKCN01000118.1 GCA_002862205.1 Planctomycetaceae bacterium
AGCCACCTGCAGCCAAGGCACCTGCAGCCAAGCCGGCAAAAGATGATTCTGCAGCGGTTGAGGCAGACTCGGCATTGTTGACAGTTTCTGTCCCCCAAGACGCTCTGGTTGTTGTGAATGGGTTTCAGACCAAGGCGGTTGGTCTTGTTCGCCAATTCAAGTCGAGCGGATTAAAGCCTGGTTTTGTCTACACCTATGACGTTGAGGTGACTTACACCGTTGATGGTGTCGAGCGGACGGAAAGCAAGTCCGTCAAGTTGCGCTCTGGCACCAGTCAGCTTGTCGCTTTTGCGACCGATTCAAAGCCTGCTCAGGAGCCGAATGTGGCGACCGTGGTTAAGCTGCATGTCCCTGCCGACGCCAGCGTCACTTTGGCTGGCAATGCCACTCAGGGCGATGGAAGTCTTCGAACTTACCGAACATCACAGATGAAGGATGGCGAAGTTTGGACAGGCTACACCGTTAGTGTTACTGCAGAGATTGACGGTCGACCTGTTAGCGAAGTGCGAACGATCGATTTGGTTGCAGGCAGCACCAATGAGTTGACGTTTGACTTTGGTTTGAGCAAAGTCGCTAGTCGCTAGTTCGCAGTTGCGTGATAAATGTTTTGCATGAGCCGCGGCCGGAGTGATTCTGGCTGCGGCTTTTTTGTTCTTGGATGGTCAGTCGCCGTTACAGTCGGCATAGTACGGGTAAGCCGAATTGTTGGGATATTCTCTGCTCCCAAGACGGAATCAGTGGACTAACGTAGAGTTATCAGTATGTACGCCTGTTGCACTCACATGAATGCTGACCAACCATGGATTCTGATTCCATTCCTATCACCAAGCGAGTTCGACTGCTGTTCAGTATTTTGATCATTGGTCATCTGCTTGCACTCGTTCTGCCACCTTTGTCAGTACAGACCCGTGGCCCTGCTGGGCAATCGCCTTCTGTGTCCACAGCATTGGAATGGGTCGAGCCTTATAGTCAGTTGCTGTACATCGATCGTGGCTACGCCTTTTTTGCCCCCGATCCCGGACCGAGCCACTTGATTCAGGTGGCGATCACCAATCCGGACGGGCAACGGATTGAGAGGAGGTATCCTGACCTTGATCAACAATGGCCCCGCTTGCTGTATCACCGTCACTTCATGCTGAGCGAGTTCCTGCATGAAATCTATCATCCGCCAGGTCCACCGGAAGAATTGCAAAATGCAAATCCTCAGGAGGCAAAATATTGGTCGCTTTCAAGATCCCGGTACGAACGCATTCGCAAATCCATTATTGATCATCTCAGGCATGAGTATCCTGGAGACAGCGTTGCCATTGCGAGAATTGAACATCTGCTCCCCAATCTACTCGACTACCAACAGGAGCCAGTGGAGCTCACTGACGAGCGACTTTATCGCGTGCTGCTGGATCAGCCAATTCAGGAGGAAGTCGGCGAATGAACCAGGGTGGCAATTTGTTGAAAAATTGGCTGTTGGGCTATGTTGATGCATGGGATCGATTTTGGTTCACTCCCCGTCAGCCTCATGCCATTTCAATCCTACGGGTAATTACGGGGGTTATGCTGCTGTACTCCCATCTGGTGTTGGCGACTGATCTGACTGCGTTCATGGGTGATTCAGCTTGGGTCAATAATGAGACTGCCAGACACTTGCACGACGGAACGTTCGGTTTTTCGGACTTTGGTTGGACTTACCTGTGGTTCATCAGTAGCCCAACCTTTCTCTGGGCACACCATGTTTTCACCATCACTGTGACCGCATGCTTTGCTTTGGGATTTCTGACTAGAATCACATCGCCGTTGGCGTGGTTCCTGCAACTCATGTATCTGCATCGCCTGACTGGCACCCTGTTTGGGTTTGACCAAATGGTGACTTATGTGGCGATGTACTTGGTGCTCGCTCCTTCCGGTAGTTGCTACAGTTTGGACGCGTTGATTCGGGACCGGTTCGCTTCAGGTACTCGGGGTCGTTTTTGGAATTGGCTCTTTCCGGAAGCGAAAGCAACGGTACTTGCGAATATTGCGACGCGTCTGCTGCAATTGCATCTTTGCCTGATCTATCTGTTTGGTGGGATCAGTAAAGCTCGCGGGCAGACATGGTGGGACGGAACTGCGGTCTGGTACTCCGTTAGTAACTATGAGTATCAGTCATTGGATATGACGTGGCTTTCCCGGTATCCGCGGGTATTCAGCGCGATGACTCATGTCACACTTTTTTGGGAAGTGTTTTATTGTGCTCTGATCTGGCCACGCTTGACCCGTCCGTTCGTTCTTGCGATCGCTGTAGCTATTCATGCTGGAATCGCATTGGCGCTTGGGATGTTTACTTTCGGTACTATGATGATTGCTGCAAATATGATTTTCATCAGTCCCGAATGGGTGCAGCAGGCGTTGGCCAGTTTACGAGGTTGGTCCCGAAAAGCAGAAGTGTAGTTTCGAGGTAGCAACCACACAGTGCATAACCGCCAAAACACAGTGCATAACCGCTAAAACACAGTGCATAACCGCCAAAACACAGTGCCACCTCGGCGGTGATGGGTTGTGGGAAAATTTGCGGCGGCAGACTTGAAATATGATCTTGCGGCTGAGGATCTGGCCTGAATGCACAAGCGACATTTGGAAGCACCGGTCAGTCCTGCCTGAATCGGTGGTCGGATTGATTGTTGATCGCCCGTTGTAAATGGATGGAAACACACCAAGGCAGATCAATTCTCCTGTCTTTCCGGTCATGCCTGTAGATTCGCCAGTTGGGTTGGCCCACAGATTTGCCAAACGGGGACCATCAATGTGGTCGGGCTTGTTGAGCCGGTTTACATTTTCAGGAGTGGTTCTCCGGTCATTTGTTCTGGAATTGGTAGCCCCAGTAATTCAAGAACAGTAGGTGCGATGTCGGCGAGGCGGCCACCTTGGCGTAATTTTTTTCCCTCGAGATCGGGTTCGACGACGATCAAGGGTACATCAAACGTGGTGTGTGCAGTGTGGGGGCCGCCACTGCTCGGATCGATCATTTGTTCGCAATTACCGTGATCAGCGGTCACGATGAGCGAACCACCTTTGGCGAGCGTGGCTTCGACAATTCTTCCTACGCAAGCGTCCACTTTTTCGACTGCTTCCACGGCGGCTTCGATGACTCCTGTGTGTCCGACCATGTCACCGTTGGCAAAGTTCACGATAATCAAATCCGCTTTTTCCGACTCGATTTCTGCAAGCACTTTTAGCGCGACTTCTTCTGCTGACATCTCTGGCTTTTGGTCGTAAGTGGACACGTCCCGTGGTGAGGCGGCCATGCCTCGATCTTCTTCGGAAAACGGATCGTCCCGATAGTCATTGAAGAAGAAGGTGACATGAGGATACTTTTCTGTTTCAGCGCAGCGGAACTGATGCAATTGCAGGCTGCTGATGTATTCTCCAAGAATATTTGGCATCTTGGCCGGTTTCTCAAAGATGACATGAACAGGCAATCCGGATTCGTAGCCTGTCATTGTGGCGAAGTAGAGATTTTGGATCTGCTTGCCTCGGTCAAAACCGCCGCCATCGATATCCTTCCATTGGTCATCAGGCAATACGAATGCTTTTGTAATTTCCCGCGTTCTGTCACCGCGGTAGTTCAGGAAGATGATGGCATCTCCGTCTTTGACAAGGGTTGGGCCGTTGGGACCCAGGATGGTGGTTGCTGCAACGAATTCATCACCCTTGCGATTCGCATCGGTTGGGTTGTCGTAATACGACTGAATTGCCGCGTCAGCTGTTTCTGCAGTTCTTTCCGTGCCGCGTGTCATCATTTTGTAGGCCGACTCGACGCGTTCCCAACGCAAGTCGCGATCCATGGCATAGAAACGCCCCACGACGCTGGCGACATGACCGACACCCACTTCTTCCATTTTTTCTTCCAATCGGGCGACGAAACCTTTGCCCCCAGTTGGTGACGTGTCACGACCGTCTGTGATGGCGTGAACCGCAAATTTCCCGCTTGGGAGACCCGATTGCTTGACAAGGTCAGCGACAGCGAAGGCATGCTCAAGATCACTGTGGACCCGTCCATCAGACATCAGTCCCAGTAAGTGAAGCGTACCACCGCTGGCCTTCACATGGGCAATCGATTCCTGAAGGACAGCATTGCTGAAAAATGACTCATCGCGAATCGCGCGCGTGATTCGCATCACCTCCTGATCGACGATTCGGCCCGCGCCAATATTTTGATGTCCCACTTCACTGTTGCCCATGACACCGCTGGGTAAGCCCACATCTTCACCCGAGGTGTGGATCAAGGCGTTGGGGTAACTTTCCATCAGCGCGTCGGAGACTGGTGTCTTCGCCAGATGGATGGCATTCGCATGATTCCATTCTGGGTTTGGGTTTTCGCCCCAGCCATCGCGGACAATCAAAACAACAGGTTTTCGGCGGACTTGCGTCAATGGACCGTTCTCTCTTGTATAGTTGCAAAAAAAACAGATTTTTAAGGCAGTTTGGGGCTGAGTGGCCATGCTGTGGGCCAATTGACAGTCAGCTTCGCGACTCATCCGCTCGCTCAACTTAGCTGACAGAGTCGCTTGTCGGAACGCCCAAGGCATTTGTTCTATTGCGAGTTTCAAGCCCGCTTCGAGACAATCGGCCGATCCGTTACGCTAGCTTCTGTACAGTGAGCAGTCCCCCCAGGAATTTTCTGATCATGCCTCTTTTACGATTTGATCCTTCCGGCAGTATCAATTCCGATTTTGGTGTTACCCAGGAACAGATTTCCGATCTGTCCGAAAACTTGAACGATCTTCGAACCGAGATTGTCGAAACCGATCCAAAGCAGTACCTGGCGGGTCAGGTGCCCGAGCAGAAACAGCCCTTGGATGCAAGATTCTTTTGGCTTCCGGAAGAACAGCTCGCTGCCTATGAAGCAGATCGCGGGGGCTCCGAACTGGGCCGGATCTTTCAGGTGGCCAATGGGATCCACAATGAGATCGATGCGGTTGCTGTGCTGGGCATTGGAGGATCCTACATGGGTGCCCGGGCGATGATGGATGCCTGCTGCGATCCCTATCACAACGAACTGACTCGAGGAGATCGGGGAAGCAAGCCGCGAATGTATTTCGAGGGCAATAATGTTGATAATGACGCGAGCAATGCTTTGCTGCATCGACTTGCAGCAGGTGGATACGGACCCACCGTGGCAGAGAAACGTTTTGCGATTGTTGTCATCAGCAAGAGTGGTGGAACGATGGAGACGGCGGTTGCATTCCGACAATTCCTTGCCTCTCTGGAAACGTCATTGGGAGACGAGGCATCGAGTCAATTGGGGCGACTCGTGATTCCGGTCACTGGATCGTCTGGAAAACTCCATGACCTGGCTTCTGCCATTGGCTGTGAGCAGGTGTTCAGCGTGCCTGAGGGAGTTGGTGGACGGTTCAGCATCCTTTCGCCAGTTGGCTTGATGCCTGCTGCCATGTTGGGATTGGATTGTATGAAATTGCTTGAGGGTGCTGTAGCGATGAACGAGCACTTCAAGAACGCACCTTATGAAGAGAATGTGGTATTGCAATACGTGGCAGTCAATCATTTGCTTGCTACGCACCGAGACAAGTCAATTCGCGTGATGAGTGTGTGGAGTAAGGCTCTCGAAGCGGTAGGATTGTGGCATGATCAGTTGCTTGCGGAGTCCAATGGAAAAGCAGGGCTTGGGGTCACGCCTCTCACTACCGTCAATACCCGTGATTTGCACAGTCGCCATCAGCAGCATCAGCAGGGACGAAACGATAAAGTTTTCAACAACATCATTGTCGAAAGCTATCGCACAGATTCGTTGCCAGTGGGGCACAGTTCGAGAAATCAGGACTCGCTCAATGATCTTGCGGAACGTACTTTGCCAGAAATCATGGCAGCCGCGATCAAGGGCACCAATGATGCGTTGCATGGGGATGGTCGCCCAACAACTGACATTTTACTTCCCTGTATTGATACGCATGTGCTGGGGCAGTTGTTTCAAATGCTGATGATCGCAACGGTGGTTGAGGGGCGACTTTTGGGGGTCAACCCGTACGGGCAGCCCGGGGTCGAGCAATACAAGCAGAATATGAATCGGAATCTTGGCCGCGATTGATTTCAGGTCAGAAAACGGAAGCGTGTTGCTTTCGCGATGGACGCGAATTCAACGGTCTGATGAGTGCGCGGCAGCTGGAGATTGTGGGGGCCGGAGTGCAACAATACGATTGGATCCTGCTGATATAAATCTATTGCAGGGGCTTTCCGGGGTAGATGCCCGCTTACTTTCTGTTCAGGTTGGCTACAATACTGCCTTGGGCTCTCTGCCCTGCCCTGCCCTACTCTGCCCCAAAATTTGAAAATCATTCATCCATGTCAGCAGTTGACCAGCTTTTTTCCAATTTGCGATCCGAGGGGCGGAAGGCGTTGATGCCGTTTTTCACGGCTGGCGATCCGGATATGGCGACCACCGCGCGGATCATTCACGCCGCACAGGCAGCAGGGGCCAGCCTGTGTGAGGTGGGGGTTCCTTACAGTGATCCCATCGCAGATGGGCCGGTGATTCAGGCTTCTTACCAACGAGCGCTTGACCGTGGTTTTCGACTCCAGCAAATCATGGAGATGGCCGAGGACTTGAAATCGGAGGTCACCATGCCTTTGGTATCGATGGTCAGCTACGCAATCATTTGTCGTGTTGGTTTGAAAAAGTATGTGCAACAGGCAAAAGCAGCGGGCTATGCTGGTGCGATTGTGCCTGACCTGTTGGTTGAAGAAGCGTCCGAATTATCGCAGATTTGTGCTGACGAGGATTTCAGCCTGGTGCAGCTTGTAACGCCAACAACTCCTCGAGAACGTCAGGTCAGGATCGCTGAGTCTTCTTCCGGATTTCTCTATTACGTTTCGGTGACCGGAATCACAGGAGAGAGAGTCGCTCTTCCTGAAGATTTGGTGGATAATGTGAAGTGGCTCCGGGGGCAAACGGATCTACCCATTTGCATCGGATTCGGAATCAGTGGACCAGAGACAGCAGCGCAGTTGGCACCGGTCGCTGATGGTCTGATTGTGGGCTCGGCCGTGGTTCGGCGAGTTCATGATGCTGGTGATAGCGATACCGCAGTGACACGCGTTGCCGAATTTGTGACCGCGTTGCGTCGTGCAATCGACAACGCGCCAACAGATCTTGTATGACAGCTTGCTCCAAAATCGAGATGAGTGGACGCGAAAGTTTCATGGATCAAAAACCTCGACGAGAATTTCTCAAGAAAGCTGCATTAGCGTTGCCGATCGTAACAGCGGCCGATTCTGCTGAGGTCAAAGCAGAGGATGGCAAGGCTGAGGGTGAAGCCCAGAATGTCCCGGCATGGCAGGGTCGAATGACGGCTCCTGATGACGGCAAGAAATACGGCTGGTTCGTTGATACACGGCGATGCTTCGGATGTCATGCCTGTGAGGTCAGCTGTAAGTCAGAAAATGATGTACCGCTCGGGAATTACATCCGTCAAACCACCTATCAAGATAAAGGAAAGTACCCCGAGGTGGCACGACTTTTCTTGCCCATGTCGTGTCAGCACTGCGAGGATGCGCCGTGCATCAAGGTTTGTCCATGTGGTGCGCTGCATAAGGAGGCAGGGGGCACTGTGGCAGTGGATTATGACATCTGTTGTGGCCATGGATCGTGTGTCGATGCATGTCCTTACGGAGCGATCTACATGGATCCCGTGGCCAGTCAGGCGGTCAAATGTCACAACTGCTATCACCGCGTCGAATCAGGGATGGAGCCAGCTTGTGTACCCACTTGTCCTGCCGAAGCGTTGCACTTCGGTGACTTGAATGACCCGCAGTCCAGAGTCAGTCAGGCAATGCAGAGAGCCGAGGACGACGATGTTGAATTGGTGCAGATTCGAGTTGAAAAAGAGACAAAGCCCCGGATGTGGTTTGCGGGCCCGGCGGCTGCCGAGATCGAAAAGAAACTGCCACGCGAAGGTCAGTCCTTCAGTCCCGAATCTTACGATATCTACAACTGGCAGGAGGTTGATGAATGAGTCAAAATCAGCACTCCCCATCGCACCTCACGCAGCGTCGTCGTTTCCTGAATCTGGGGTTGGCAACGATCACCAGTGGTGTGCTTGGCATTGGAAGCAGGAACACACAAGCCAATCCAGTCGCCGCTTTCTCGCCAGAGGCTGACGACAAAGCGGGCGGAGGTTCAGCCAGTGAGTCCCCAGTTCCAAAAATTGACATCGAGAAGTGGCGGAAACTCAAGTCCGAACCATATGAGGTGGGTGCCTTTGGGGAGATGCCCGGTGTTTGCAATCTCCCCGGGCCTCTGGCGAAAAGGAACTGGCCAGATCGGAACAAGTACAAAGGGGCAGTCAAGGTCCCCGGAATGTGCCAACTGTGCAGTACCGTTTGTGGCATGATCGGCTATGTCAAAGATGGCCGTTTGTTGAAGGTCGAAGGAAATCCAAGAGATCCCAACAGTCGTGGTTATCTTTGTGCTCGGGGGCAGGCTTCCCTGAATCATCTTTACCACCCTGAACGCCTCCTTTATCCACTGAAACGAGTGGGTAAGCGTGGTGAGGGAAAGTGGAAACGAATCAGTTGGGATGATGCACTGGACGAAATCGCCGAGAAGCTCAAGGCAGTCAGGGACTCGGGACATCCCGAAGAGTTTGCGCTGCATCAGGGACGGCAGCGGAGTAAAGATGCCCTGAAACGCTTTCTTGACGCCTTCGGCACCAAGACCCAACTCTCGCACCGTTCGCTTTGTTCGGGGAATCGAAGAGCAGCCAATCTCACCGGTTTGTGGGAAAGTGATTGGGACCTGAATGACGTTGAATACTCAAAGTATATTTTGAACTTTGGCTCGAACGTTTTTGAAGCGCATCAGGGACATGTGCCCTTTGCCAGTCGTGTTCAGCGTGGACGCTTCGAAAATGGTGCAAAGTTGGTGACGTTTGATGTGCGGATGTCAAACACGGCAGGCGGCAGTGACGAATGGCATTCACCGTTTCCGGGAACGGATGGAGCGATTGCGTTGGCAATGTGCAACGTGATCATTTCTGGAGGCCTGCATGATGAACAGTTCATTGACCGTTGGACCAATGTTAGCGTTGACGAATTAAGAGACCACCTTCGCCCCTACACCCCTGACTGGGCTGAGCGGGTGAGTGGTGTTCCTGCTGTGGACATCGTCCGAATTGCCACTGAATTTGCTGCCGCTGCACCTGCTGCGACAACCATTTGCAATCGGGGTAGTTCCGCGCACCTCAATGGTTTCTATAACGATCGTGCCATTGGGATGCTCAATGCTCTGGTTGGAAGTGTTGGTAAGAAAGGTGGTTGGTGTTGGTCGCCTTGGGGAGGGTTGGACCCAACCGTCAAAACACCACAGATGCCTCCTGGGGCCAAAACGCAAAGTGTCCTTGAAGACCCTCCCGAGTATCCGCTTGCGAATGTATGGAGGCGGATGCGAGTGGGTGAAATTGTCTATCTTTACCTGCTACAGGATCGGGCCAAACTTCAGGCATACATGACGTATAACCTTGATTCACCCATGACGTGGCCTGAGGAAAGCATGACGCAACAGATTTTGACCGATGAGAGCAAAATCGAATTCCACATCTGCATCAATTCTTTCTACAACGAGACCGCTCACTTTGCTGATATCGTCCTGCCGTGGACGACTTTCATGGAGCGTTGGGATCTCGACGCGCGGGCATCGTACAATTTGCGTCCCTACGTTGGGTTGAGAACTCCGATGGTGGAACCGCTCGGTGAGTCGCGAGATATTCGGGATTTTTTTCCTGAGTTGGCGCGGCGAATTGGAGGTGGGATGGAACAGTGGTATCCCGAGAAGGACGTCAAGGAATACATGGAGAAATGGGCGTCGACAGTTCCCCGTAATCCCGAAACAGGGAAACAGGGGCTCGAACGTTTGATGGATGAAGGAGTATGGGAAGAAGAACGCGAACCGTTTTATGAACCCTACAACCAGGCATTGTCAGATTTGGAGATGCAGGGAGCTGTCATTGATGATCAGGGACGGATCAGCAAAGAGGGTATCGGGATCGGAATCATGGTCGATGGCTCCCCTTTGAGGGGATTCAAGACTCCTAGTCGCAAATTTGAAATTCGCAGTGCGTTTGTAAGTAAGATCGGACGCAATGAAGATTGCTCCGATTTGATTGCAGCCAGTGGAATGGTGAAAACGAAGAATCGTCCTGATAGCCACCTGTCGCATGACCTGAAAATTGAGGATATGCCGATCTGGTTCCAGCCGCGTGAACTGCAGAATCTACCAGACGACGAGCTGGTCATGACCAGCTTCAAGTGGAATGTTCACAATCACGGAAGAACCATGAACCTGAAGTGGTTGGCTGAAATCGTTCACTCCAACCCAGCGTGGTTGAACCCTGAGACAGCAGATCGTTTTAAGTTGAAGAATGGTGATTGGATCGAGATTACATCCTTCTACTCACGCGAACTCGAAAAGGTCTCGCCACATCTGAATCGCACAGATTTGCGTGAGGACAGTGGACGCAGAGTGGTTTCAAGTATGCGCGTGCCTGTAGTGTTGATGGAGGGAATTCATCCTCGGGTGATTGCGATGAGCAACAGCTGTGGACACACCCAGTACACTTCTGTTGCACAGGCGCGAAAACAGCCTGTCGATGATTCGCAACTCGCGGGATGCGACCCGGCAACCTATCAGGATGCAGACTGGCAAAGAAATATGTGGTGGCAGGATGATTCGCAGGGTGACCATGCCAAATGGCAAAGGAATCGCGGTAACGGTTGGAACCAGAATAAGTTGATTCCCATTGCTCCAGACCCGGTGACAGGTCAACAGGCATTTCATGACACGGTTGTTCGGATCAGGAAAATTGATTGATTCAGAAATCCATGATGTGGAATCTGTAGCAACCGTTTATTCACTGCTTGCCCGTTTGTGGATTTGCGAGGTTGACGAGCCAGTGCTCAAAGGCCTGTCGGAGGAACCATTGGTTTCGGCGTTAGAAAAGGTGGGCCTGGCTTTTCCCACTGATTCGGTTGAGCAATTGGCGATCGAATATTGCAGACTCTTTATCGGACCGAAGAACGCCCTGTTGCCCATGCAATCGGTTTGGCAGAAAACACAGTTGGAAAGTCAGTCAGCCAGTTCGGTTGCCAAGTTCGCAGGACTGATTGGGTATGAATTGCCAGCTCCCGCCCTTTGGGATCACTTGGGAGTTCAGTTGGATTTGATGTCCCACTTTGTGTTGGCAACACACTCTCATGAAAATAAGGACATCGATCGCGATGTTGCCTGTGAGGTTGCAAACTCTTTCTTCGAACGCCATTTGAATTGGGCATCTCCGCTACTGTTGGCAACTTCGCAGCGAGCTTGTTCACCTCTTTACCGCTCCCTTGCAGAAGTCACGCAGCAATTCCTCAAAATCGAACGCGTCATGCGTTCCCCCGCTTCTTTGTAAACGAATCACCGAGACCGATTTGGCAAGCTAGCCTGCTCCAAAACGGATAACAGGTTTGTACTCACTACCCACTGGTATCATCTTGCGATGGCGAAACCAACACCCGTACCAACAGACCCCGCTGAATTGAAAGACCTGGCGCTGGCCGTGCTGCGCAATGACAGGTTTCCCTCTCTGGCTTCGATGGATGGTGATCAAGCTCGGGTGCGCCCTGTTTCTCCCGTCAGAACCGATGGATTCACGGTTTATATCGCCAATTTGCGTGGATACCACAAAACACAGGAACTCGCAGAGAATCCTAAAGTCGAGTTATGTTATCTCGACAATAACCATCATCAGGTTCGAATTACCGGTGTGGCACATTTGGAGCAGGATCGTGAGCTGCTGCAGCAAATCTGGGATGGCAATCCCCTGCTCCGCAATTATCTAGGGTCGATTGATAATCCGGATCTGATTGTTTATCGAGTCGATCCAAATACCGTTCGATACATGCGAGAGTGGGCCTTGGAGTATCATGACGTCCCATGGACTTGATTCAGTATCTCGATTCGGTCATGGACCAAACTGGGGCCAAGCGTGCGTGAGTTGTTTCGAACTCTGCCACTGATGTGTGTTGTGTTGCTTGTGCCAATCGTGCCGTTCCTGTTTCTGGGAGGTCATGTGGACGATTGGCTCAGGGGGCTGGCTGAGAACCCTCCCGAACCCGTTGCCACATTCGCTTTGATTGTGGGTTTGCTGGCAACAGATATCCTGTTGCCAATTCCGTCCAGCGTGATCAGCACTCTGAGTGGGTGGCAACTGGGTTGGTTTTGGGGGACTTTGGCGACATGGTTGGGAATGAATTCAGGCGCGATTCTCGGGTTCGCACTGTCGCGACGATATGGTCGTGCGTTTGCGCTCTATTTCTCGCGAGGAAGGGACCTTGAGCAGATTCGATCGGTGAGCGATCGGTATGGCCCGCTGGTGCTTGTGTTGACGAGGGCGATGCCAGTTTTTGCCGAGGCCAGTGTTTTGATGGCAGGGATTCACCAACTTGCATGGCAACGTTTCCTGCCAGCGATTGTTGTAAGCAATCTTGGCATTGCAATCGCATACGCAGCATTTGGTGACTATGCCGAGCGAAACCAATGGTTACCGCTGGCACTGGCAATATCGATTGCTGTGCCCGTTGTCGTGGCTGGACTCGCCAGGCGTTGGTTGCCACAGGGACCTGGTGCTGGGCCTGATGCAAATTCGCCGGGCGACTCATCAGGCTGAGAAGTTTACGACTTTGCATTGTGAGTGCGCCTCAGCGCAAGACTTTAGGGCTTATCGGCTCACCAATCGTCACAGTCGTTACAGGCGGCTTTCTTGCCTGACTGTTCAGGCTTTTCTGGTCGTCATTCCTGCTTCGATCCCCCGACTTTACTCAATCGGTGTGCTAGGGTTTTTTGCCACCCTTCCACTCTGTGCCTTCTAACACGGGGACACGGAAAAGTCAGGTACTTTCCCACCATTCAAGGACATAGACATGACTGATTCCAGCATTGATCAGACCAACGAAGACAACGTGCTTACTCTCGAGCGACGAACGGCCGAACGCCGAGCGAAAGACACTACAGACGCCGAAGGAAGTACCGATGCTCTGGATACAGGTGTCGTTGCTGAACCGCGTCGCAAGAAGCAACGTCGTCGCCATATTGATCCCACAACGTGTGAACGCGATTACAGCAATCCGGAGATTGAGTTCATGCGTGCCATGGATGACTACAAGCGTGACGCGGGACGCATGTTTCCAACCTGCAGTGAAGTGCTCGAAGTGATTCGCTCACTGGGCTACTACCAACTGACAGAAGAACAAGCGGACATGCTCGGTTTTGAGGAGGAAACATCGAATGCAGACGACAGCGATGCGGAGCCAATCAACGAAGAACCCGAAGATTTTATTGACGCCTGAGTTTCGCAGTTGATGTCGGATTCCGCCGACCTATGGTTAAATCATGAGCAGCCTGGAATAATGATCACATCATTGTGTGATCAGGTCCGGGCTGTTCTCGGTTTTGGGCGGAGGAGTGCGTGTACCAACTGATTCGACTTGCCGCGTACCTGTGGCCCCTGCCCTACACTCTCTTGGGTATTGGCTGTGGTGTCTTGCTTGCTGGACGGTTTCAGTGCGTCGATGGCGTACTCGAAATTTATGGTCCGACCATTGCCAAAGTTCTGGGACGTTTTCCAGTCGCTGCAAGTGCAATTACATTGGGTCATGTTGTTTTGGCACATGATCAAGAGGTGTTGCGAAAAACGCGACAGCACGAACGCGTACATGTCTGCCAATATGAGCGGTGGGGGATCATGTTTGTGCCCGTGTACCTACTTGCCTCGTCATGCCTGTACCTTCAAGGTAAGGATGGGTATCGGGACAACCCGTTTGAAAAGCAGGCTTATGCTGAAGATGCTGCAAATCAACGATAGACAGGAAGTCAACGCATCTGGATTTTTAGCAGATCAGGAATGTTATCAGCAGAGAAAGCACGACAGTTTCAGGCAATTGGACGGCCTGGAATTGTTGTATTCAGTTCCAAGCTTCCATGGGTAATTCAGCGGCAAGTTCATCCATGGATGAATTGAGTTGATTCATCAACTCGCGTTTCTTAAGTTGACTGTTGAGTGGCTTGCCGACAAACATGTCACAAAAGAAAGGAACCAGCAGGGCTTCTCCTTTTGGCAGGGCTTTGCCCAGGCCGTGCATGAAAACAGGCGTGATGGGAATGTCGGGATGCCGGCGGGCGATATGCGCAACACCGCTCTGGAATTCGTCCATTTTTTCTGGCTCGCCACGGGTGCCTTCCGGAAATAGCAAAACGATGCCATCTTCTTGAAGCACTTCTGAGATCGGATCCAGTGGGTGTTTTCCGTTTTCGCGACGGATCTTGCTGCGATCAATTGGAATGATGCCGACAATGCGTGTTGCAAACCAACACCGCAGTCTTCGGGTCATGAAGTAATCTGCCGCTGCAACTGGCCTTACGATGGGTAGACGTTTCAGACCCAAAACGTTCATGAGAGCAAAAACATCGAGATGACTGTTGTGGTTGGCTACGATGATCGCTGGGCCAGAAGTTGGTAACAGCTCGCTGCGGCGCACATTGGTTCCCAAGACGATCATCATCAATGGACGTACGATCAAAGCAAAGAACGCGATTCGCAGGAGTTGGTTCATTGGTGGTAGCAGTAATGAATGAAATGGAAGAATAGCGGTGCACTGAAAATCAGATTTCCAACGCGGTCAAGTACTCCCCCATGACCGGGGAGTGTCGCACCAAAATTCCTGATTTTTAGATCACACTTCAGAGCACAGATGCAGAGTTCACCGGCAAACCCTACACAGGCGATCATGAATCCGGCAATGAAAGAGTGTGTGATGTCCATTGGTGTGATCAATGGGCCAACCACCCCTGCAAAGCAGGTTGTTAAAAGTATTCCGCCGATCAGGCCAGCATAGGTCTTTCCGGGGGCGATGCTTGGTGACACTTGAGTCTTGCCGAAAGCCTTGCCAGTTGCATATTGGAATATGTCACTCGTTTCGGCCATCATGATCAGGAATATCAATAAGCCGGGGCCGGAATGCTGGTCAACAATACCTGTTGCGACAGAACGTCCATTGGATACAGCGAGGTCCAAAGGCATGGTCAGCAGATATGCCGTGTGTGACAAACTGTAAACCGTGATCATGAGGGCCCAAAGCAATGTTCCAGCCGCTTTCTCAAATCCATCGCCTTGGCCGATCATCCACATCCGTGTGGGCAACCAGATAAACATGATTACCGGAATGAAGATGAGGAACATCTGATAGTTGTCAGTGCTCGCAAAATAATATTGAGGAATGACGGACAGATAAGCGTAAAAGAGAACTCGGCGATCGGCGCGACGTGTTGGCGACATTGAGAGGAATTCCTTCAACGCCAGAAAACTGATGAATCCGAAAAAGACAACTCCACCCCGTGGAGAGATACACAGGGCTAACGAAAAAATTGCTGCAAGAGCCCACCAGGTTCGAATGCGATGGCGTATCAGGGTGTCGTCGGACCCGGCAAAGTAACGCATCTTGATGAACAGCACGCAGTTGGCTGTTGCTAACAATGCAAACAGTGAAAGCAGTGTGACGCAGATTTCCCAAGGAAGGTGGCTCATCGTTTTGCTGTGGGCCCACAATCAGGTTTGAAAGAAGCGTGGAAAGCTGTGACTGCTTTGGGATGACGGATCAGTAAGCCTTACAAACATCTCAAGGATGAGGGTAGGCATCGCTCGCGTCGGGCACATTTGGTATTCAAATGCTGTCGACAGAGTGACTTGGGTTTCGTTTTCCGGTTGCTGAAGGCTCCAGCTCGTAAGGCCAATCATAGCAACCCTTGCAGTGCACTGTCACAGCATTCATTGGCTTGAGTGACGGATCCCCTTGGTGCCTTGTTTGAGTCTGTCGTTTCTCAATGAGCTTCCAATCATGATGCTGCATCACATTTATGCTTGCAAATTGAAGGCATTTGAATTTCCAGCAAAGTGTCAATTCAACGCCGAATATGTAATGTTTTGCCGTCATAAGCCTGGTTTTGTTCAGGGGAAAAGGAAAAATTGTTTGACCGTTGTCGTTCATTCCCCGGTTTGGCGTTGTGGCACCCATATCACATTTCGTACTGTCCCGCCGATACGAGGGATTTTCTTTCGAGGCAGCGTGATCTCGGAGAGGATGAATGCATGTCAATTGGAAGCGAGGCAGGGATGTACGCCGCAACTTATCGATTCATGACTTGGATGATGATCCTGGCTACCACCATTGCGGTGGGTTGTCGGGGGGCACAAAAATTTGGCCGTCAGGTGCAAGTCAGTGAAAGCAGTGATGTTGAATTGGCAGAGCTGGGATCACCTCAGCAGCGGCTTGCAACTTCTTTGCGTTCAGAAGGTGAGGGAAAACAGTCTGGCAGCACGGATTTGAGTGGTGCCCGAAATTTGGAAGTAAAGTCTGCTTCCCTGAAAAAGCAGTTGGACGCACTGGATCCAAAATCATCTGTTGCTACCACGGATACGGCAGAAGAGTTGGGCAGCAAGGTTGCTCAACCAGCCTCACTGACCGCCGAAGTGCCTGCCGCTTCTCCGCCCAATGGAACGACGGGTGTCAACGTGCAGTCGCCAGAGAGCATGCAACTGCGTGATGCTGCTGCTGTCATGGAGAAAATCAACAATCTTCCCACCGCGGAACGTGAACGACTTCGCCGACAATTAGCTAGTGAATTGATTGCCGCCGATCAAACCACGCAGCCCAATCCCATTGACTTGGCATCGGGGGCGATGGGCAGATTACCCACACTGCCGCCATCCCGGGATGCCCTACCCGAGGTCACTCCCTCACGAATTGGTGGCGGTCTTGAACAGGAACAAACCGATTCAGATGGAGCGGTGGTAGCTTCCTTGCAGGACGTTCAACCGACTCCGTTGACTGAGCAGGAAAAAGATGCTGTGGCACAAAAACTGTTGCAGAATTATCCCACTACCGAGAATCGTAAAAATCCTGTGCGCACTGCGGTTCGCCCCGTGAGTGCAACACAAAATCAGGCCGCGCACAGTAGGATCGTTCAGGCTTTTTCTCCCGAACTTCTGTCAGAGTTGTCCGAGGATGTCCTTTATGACGCATTGGCCCAGCAACTGAGTAAGGCACCCGCGAGTGAGGAGCCAGCAGCGCGGACGGCTCGTTTGATTCGTTTGCGTCACTTGCTGGTTCTGTCCGGTAATCCTGATGCAGCGGTAGAAAAAATTAGCGGATTGTCCGAGTCTGAGCAGGAGTTTCTTCGGCATCAACTGTTAGGCCTGTGGACAATCATTGATCCGGATGGACACCCGACTTCACCCAGCCGTCGATTTACTTCTGCGATACCACAGATTCGCGAAGCAGCGAAATTTGCTGCAGCCGCCACGGATGCACTCGAGGTCAGGGCATTAGCGTTTTGCACCGACATTCAGTCCTACGGTCAGTTCAAGCGATTTGAAGGCAATCGGTTCAAGTCTGGCCAACAGGTGATTCTGTATTGTGAGATCGATAACTTTACCGCCAAGCGAGTTGATAGTGGTTTTGAAACTTACTTGCAGGGTAGCTATGACATCTATGATTCCGAAAATCGCAAGGTCCTCAGTCAATTATTGCCAGCAGATCAGCAGGTTTCAGCTAACTACCTGCGTGATTATTTCATCGCATATCAGATGCTGATCCCTCAGGAATTACCTGCGGGCACTTACAAACTGCGTCTCACGATGGAGGATCGTAACGGCAAGAAGTATGGCAACTCCGACATCCCGTTCCAAATAGCCAAGTAGGCTTTTCAGAAACTCAGTTGGATGGTGTCCATGATCTGGTAGGTTGGGCCTGCTTTATCAAGAAAACTGGCTACCAACTGCAGTGAAGTGACCTGCATGCCGCCCAGTTCAGTGCTCTCTTCTGCGGCAAGACGTTCCATCATATTGCTGCTGGCCACGCGCGATGCATTTCGCGTGCGGCCGAGGGTCAAGTGGGGAATGTAGTCTCGTGGTTCCTGTTTGAATCCAAGCTCTGCAAGAGATGCTTCGAGTTGTGTCACGATTTTTGTCAACGTCCCTGATGCATCATTGATTCCTGCGTATAGAATGCGCGGGCGTTCCAGGCTTGGAAAACCGCCAGTGCCAGCAAAATCCAGGTGAAATGGTGCGTGCTGTGAACAGATCCCGTGGATTACCTTGCAAACGTCGGGGACCTCCGTATTGTCTACATCACCGAGGAACTTCAGGGTCAAATGCAGGTTGTCAGCAGGGACCCACTTGATACCGTCACTTGATTGACGCAATCGTTGCAGCATCCGAGTCGCATGACGATTGACATCGGGTGCGAGTGGGATGGCGATAAAAGATCGAATGTTTTTCATGGTGCCAATCGTACACGGAAATATGCCACAGTTTGAGCCGCCTCCATTCGATCCTCATCCCTTTTTCAAGGGAGGCCACCTGCAGACGATTGCTGCCACCCGTGAAGTGTCAGCTGATCTACTGAGCCCAATTCAGCACGTGGTGCCGGTTTCAGATGGTGATTCGATTGTTCTGCATGAAGATTGTCCTGTTGATTGGGTACCGGGGAACCAGTCTGTGCTGCTGGTTCATGGTCTTTCGGGCTGTCATTCTGCACCCTACATGGTTCGTTTGGCAGAAAGTTGCCTGAAGTCTGGTTCTCGTGTTTTTCGAATGGATATGCGTGGTTGCGGAGCAGCACACTCATTGTCCCGTAATTTGCCGCATGCTGGACGCAGTGATGATGTTATTTCAGCACTGGATCTGATTGCTGAAAAGTCGCGAGAGGGTCCCATGTTAGCGGTGGGCGTTTCTCTGGGCGCGGGACAATTGTTGCGTGCAGTAGGGCGAATTGGACGTGGTGATTCGAATTTACCAAACTGGTTTGAGCGTTTAGAACGCATTGCCGTGGTCGCACCACCGTTGGACCTCAGGCGGTGCAGCGCCAATCTGCAACGATTCTGGTTGCGACCCTATAATTTCTATTTTATCCGAGCGCTTCTTGGAAGCGTGCCACCGGGTGTTCATCAGCGCGCTGATTTTCGAAAGGCGATTCAGGAGCGACGACCAAGGACCTTGTGGGAGTTGGATGATCGTATTACGGCACCGCTGAGTGGCTTCGATGGAGCTGGCGATTACTACGAACAGGCCTCTGCATGTCGCGTGGTAAGTTTCAATCCGGTGCCAACGCTCGTCGTCGCGGCAGCCGATGACCCCATCGTCCCTGTGGGCTGTTTTGCCGATGATCCCGGTTTGTGGCCGCAGTCGACTCAGTTGGTCATCACATCAACTGGTGGTCACATGGGATTCTTGGATCGCCGTCGAAGGTGTTGGATTGACGAGGTCGTTGCATCCTGGTTCTCCACCTGAGCGTGGTATTGGTGGCGACATCACGGGTGGGCGATTGTTTACTTGTTCGTCCAAATGGGATCTGGCACCATGTCGTCGGCGACTGCTGATCCTTGGTCAACGCGACCGCTGCCAGCCAACCCACTGATGATCTCGACGGTCATGTCATTGTCGCACGTGATTTGACAGCTAAGTCTGACACCCGGATCGGCTATTTCGCGAACGCTCAAGGTGTCTTTTTCAGCTTGCGTGATTTGGTCAGGTTCTCCATCGATGAATTTCACGCGACAGGAAGTGCATTTTGATTGACCGCCGCAGGCATGAAGTTGATCAGTGCTGGCGTCTTCCACTAATGCTTTGACCAGACGTTTTCCTCGCTCAATCTCAAACTCACCTACATCATGGACAATTAACTTTGGCATGGAATCGTTCCCCCGGGGACGGTTGGTTGGAATGTTCGTAAGCAAAACGAAATTGCGAAAGGCGTCGCGCGCGAAGAATGTCGCTCACTGCGATTCTTCACAGAGCTACATCGACTTTGTTCCTGCAGGATAATGGTTGGATCAGCGGTCGTGCAAGCGATCGATTTTTAACACAGGTCCTGAAATCAGGGGTTCGGGGATGCAGCGGTTGGTTTGACGTTCGCCTTGTTGGGTCTAGCATCCATGGATTCTTCGAGAGTCTGTTGCGTTACGAGTCTAAGACGCATGAGTTCGAGTCTCTTTTGCGAAAAATTTAAGGTCATTTTATCTTCTGCGAGAGCCTGTGGTGTGGTGATACCTCTCGCGGCAAGACGTTCTTGCAGTGCGTAAAAATTTGTGGTCCGCAGCAGTTCGCGTTCTGCGTCAAGCACATTGAGTTCGCATAGAAGCAGCCTTTCTTTTTGGAGTGCCACGGCAATCGCAAGCTGGCTTTCGGCACGAGAAATTGCCAATTGCTCCTCCGCGATTTGGACATCGCTTGGCTTGACCGGTTGACTGCGAAGTTCGCGACTTTGTGCTCGTGCCAGATCGAGAGCGGCGTTAGCTTCACGAATCGTAATCGTGGGGTAAGTGCGTGTTAATAAAAGGCGTCCTTCAAGTGTTGATACGCGTTTGGCAAGCTGGGAGCTGGTTGTGTCAACTCGAAGAAACTCAGATTGTCGTTGGACCGTTTCACCCCTGATTCTGCTCTGTAGGTCCTCCGTATTCTGCGACGCATTCTCAAAATTACGATTCGTTTGACCTTGGCACAAAGTGGTCTGGAATCCAAATGTGAATAACACGAGTCCGGTCATGAAAACAGTTGTCTGAGATTGCGTGAGTACTGGTCGCATGTGCTTTGCCCCCTTGAAAAAGAATCGCTTGTACAAGAAATCATTTGAACAGATTGCGGCGAGACATCGAAGGTGTACCTGCCGATTACGCTATAACTTTCCTGTTCAAGGTAAATTCAGCAAGTCAACGTTTCGGTGTGATTCATGGATCGACGGCAGTTTTCCATTGCGGCTGTATCTCTGATGGGTGCCACGTGTAATGCCTCGGTTGAGGCACTGGAAACCAGAATGAAACCTTGGTCCGTGGGCGTGATTGGACACACGGGGCGAGGGGATTACGGCCACGGATTGGATACAGTGTGGCGTCATCTTCCTCAAACAAAGGTGGTGGCTGTCGCCGATGCCAATCCAGAGGGACTAGGTCGTGAATTGCGAAAACTTGGCTTGGGACCTGAACGAGGGTATTCCGACTACCGAGTCATGCTCAAGGAAACGCAGCCTCAGATTGTTGCGATCTGCCCAAGGCACCTTGACCAGCATTGCGACATGATTCTTGCTGCAGTGGACTCGGGGGCGGAGGGGATTTATGTCGAAAAGCCATTTGTGCAGACACCGAAACAACTGGATGAAGTTATCCAGGCATGCCAAAAAAATAATACCAAACTGGCAGTGGCTCATCGCAACCGGTATCACCCCGTTTTGCAGACGATTGATCAGTTGATTGTTGCTGGCAGAATCGGTCGCCTACTTGAAATCCGCGGACGTGGTAAAGGTGACCGTCGTGGCGGTGCCGAGGATCTGTGGGTACTCGGTTCCCATGTTCTGAATTTGATGGCGTATTTCGGTGGGCCGCCTGATGCCTGTTCTGCAACTTTGTACCGCAAGGGACGCAAGGTCGTTGAACAGGATCGAGTGGTCGGCGGTGAGGGACTTGGTTGGTTGGCGGGAGATGAGCTGCACGCTACTTACAGATTTTCAAAAGGCATCACCGGGCATTTCGATTCCATCGCCAACGACGGTACCGAGAATTTTGGATTTGGATTGAGGCTGATTGGAAGTCGTGGCGTTATTCAGATTTGGTGCGACGATTCGCCGCTCGCAAGGCTTGTTCCCGGGAATCCATTCCAGCCAACCGACTCTGGGCAGCAGTCACTGCCGATTTCTACTGCGGGCGTGGGGCAGGCCGAGCCGCTTGAGGGCCTGCACCAGAGAGTGCATCAACATATCGTGCCCGTTGAGGATTTACTTGATGCCATTACCAACGATCGCGAACCCATTTGTGGGCTTGAGGATGCCGGAATGACCGTCGAAATGATTTGCGGGGTTTTTCAGTCCCATTGTTTGGGGCGAGCGGTCGAATTTCCGCTGGTCGAAAGAGAGCATCCTTTGTCGAAATTTCGCTGATGTAATTCTTTTTTGAGTGGGTCCCGGTGATGATCTTGCCCGAATGACCGGTTCACAGTCGTAGAGGTGGGGGTAAGAGAATCGCTTTTTTCCTGCCGGGAAGTCGCTCCCCACATCTTCGCGGAAAAACAGACTCGTGGTAGACTGCGGGATTATCCCTCGATGCAATGCCCTTGGGTTTTTGTAATGGGTACCCGAGTTGACGGATCGGGTGTTGAGGGCGAAGAGGAGACATTACTGGCTCTCCGGGATTCTTACAGGCAGTGGATAGCACAGTATGGATTTGATGTCCGACGACGCGATTGGTGCTCTCGGTCTTCTGGTGGCAGAGGCTGCGGAAAAGCTGGTTGATTCTCACGATGAGTCGCTAGATAAAAGGGCGGCGATGATGATCGTCGAATCACCGACGTTCAATAACGAAGACGGGCGCATGCAGTTTGCGTTCAAGGTGAAGGGCAACCGACAGCAGCCAATCCCGGCTTCGATTGAGGTGGTGCCTGAGCCGCCGGGTGAAGATGAAGACTTTGATTATTCACCCCTGAGTGTCACGCTCAATGCGACGCCGTCGTGTACCTGTGAACAATTCAAATCTGACCAACGCTGCCCGCATACACTTGCAATCGCATGGTGGTTGCAGGAGCAACTGGGACGCCGCTCGATCAATGAGGTGTTTGAGTTCCTTGGTGAACTTGAAGTGGATGCTGTTGCAGCTGGACGGCAGTTGGTCAACGAAGTTCTGGGTTTGGCTGGAGACGCGAATCAGCCACGCGAGACTGAGGAAACAAGGCTGCAGTGGCGTATCGGTTTGTCCAGTTCACGGTACTACTGCCCGATATCGATTACCCCCTACGAACAGAGACCCCGGAAAAATGGGAAGGGTTGGACCAAGGGAAAAGAGGTTCGAAGTTTTGATTTGCTGCGAAGGGATTTCTCGACCAATCCACTGGATGGGAAAATTGCTGCTCTCGTAGCCAACCCCAGCTACTCATTTGACGATGAGCATTTTGGCGAGTTTCAGGCGATCAATGCTCTGGCAGGACATGCTGTCGTTGCATGGGACGATGCGAAGGCGACGGCGTTGACAGTGCACTCAGCTGAACTGGTGCTGACGCTGGAACCGGTTGAATTTGAAGAAGCTGTCAAACAGACGAAGCAGGCAGAGCAGCAAGAAGAAACAGAAAGAAAAACTTTGTTTCGCCCCAGGATTCAAGTGAACGGGATCCATGTCAACCTTGCGGAATGCAAAACGGTTCTTGGGCATGCCAGTCCCGTGGAACCTGTCGTGGTGATTGCTGACCAGAAGAATCATCGTTTAATCGCGTGTACCTTGCGTGATCCGCGAGCTGTAAAACTGATTCAGCACTTGTTGCGCAGTGATTTTAGTGAAGTGTTGTTGGATAGCGAAGCTGCTGCAAAGTTTTCAGTAGGAAGTAGCACGGTCGATTCCATGATTCGTGTGGACCTGCCAGCAGAATTAGCAGGCCCCATCTTGCCTGTCGTTGCGGAGTTGGTGTTCGAGTTGCGGCCACGATTGGGGGCCGGTTTGCGTGTTGCCTTGATGATTCACGAAGATCGGTTCAGGGAATTGCTCGTGCCCGGGCAAAAACCAGACGTGGTCGCTTGCTTACTCGAGTCAGGTCCTGTGCGTTTGCAGCGGGACCTGAATGGTGAAAGGCAACGGGTGCAACAGGTCGTTGAGACATTTGGTTTGCAGGATCTCGCGAGTGATGGTCTCTACCGCTGGGTGGCGGAAACCGACGACATGGCACTGGAACTACTCGCCAGACTTTATGGTGGTGGTGATGCCACCCCCCGTATGATCTGGCCTGAAGGTGAATCGCTTCGTGTTCGAGGTGAAATCACTCCCTCTGCACTGAAAGTGCAGATTGATGATGGACGTGATTGGTTTGGCCTCAGTGGGTCCATCTCTCTTGACGGGCGTGAGGTTCCGTTGGAGCAGGTATTGCAGGCTGTTCGAGACAATCGGTCATTGGTGCAAGTGGGCGATCGTGAGTTCGCCAGAATCAGTGATGCTTTCCGACGCAGGTTGCAGCAACTGGGGGACACCGTTGTTGCCGAACGTGGAACGTTGAAAGTGGCCGATGCGGCAGTGCCTGCAGTTCAGGAATTGATCGGGACTGATGTGCCACTCGAAGCGACCGCGCGGTGGCATGACTCACTGCAGCGTCTGGAGTCACTTTCAGATTGGGATCCTGCAAAGCCTGAGGATCTCGATGCGACTCTGCGAGACTATCAGTTGGATGGGTTTCAGTGGCTTACACGGTTGAGTGTTTGGGGTGTCGGCGGGGTACTTGCCGATGACATGGGGCTTGGAAAGACGGTACAGGCTTTGGGAGTGCTACTTGAGCGTGGCAGCGGTGGACCAGCGTTGGTAGTTGCACCGACAAGTGTGGGTGATAACTGGGTGCGGGAAACAGAGAAGTTTACTCCCGGCTTGAGGGCGTTGCTTTACCGCGATTCTGATCGCGCTGCATTGATCGAAGCAGCGGGTGAGAATGATCTTGTGATCGTTAGCTACCAACTCTTGCAACGTGACGCGAAGAGGTTTGCTTCACGTGCATGGCACACGCTTGTTTTGGATGAAGCCCAGTTCATCAAGAATTCGCAAACCAAAACGTCTCAGGCAGTAAGGCAGTTGGAGGCCGATTGGCGAATTGGACTCTCCGGCACGCCATTAGAAAATCATCTGGGTGAACTGTGGAGTCTGTTTCGGACGATTAGCCCCGGCTTGTTGGGCTCGTGGGAAAGATTTCGTACCCGTTTTGCTGATCCAATCGAACGCCACAAAGACGACGAACGACGACAGTCACTCGCACGGTTGGTTCGACCGTTCATTTTGCGGAGAACCAAAAACACCGTTTTGAAGGAATTGCCGCCACGTACCGAAATCACATTAAAAGCTGAACTGAGTGTTGCGGAGCGGAAACGTTACGAGGATACGCGTATGGCCGCATTGGCTGAGCTCAGTGGAGCAGGAGAAGAGGCACAGCAAGCAGGTCAAAAGCGAATCCGGACGCTTGCATGGTTGACCCGATTGCGACAGCTCGCCTGCCATCCGCGGTTGGTCGATGCAACTTGGGCCAAGAGTTCGGCCAAATTGGATTTGCTGATGTCATTGATCGAAGAACTCCGTGACGGCGAACACCGTGCCTTGGTGTTCAGTCAGTTTGTCAAGCATCTCTCTGTGATTCGCGAAAAGCTGGATGAGCTGGGGGTCACCTACCAGTATCTGGACGGATCCACACCAGCCAAAGAGCGTCAGCGGCGCGTGGATGCGTTCCAGGCAGGAGAGGGAGACTTGTTTCTGATTTCGCTCAAGGCGGGAGGCACTGGCCTGAATCTCACGGGAGCAGATTACGTGATCCATCTGGATCCTTGGTGGAATCCTGCGGTGGAGGATCAGGCGACCGACCGTGCTCATCGAATTGGGCAGGAAAGGCCGGTTACCGTTTATCGCCTGGTTGCAGAAGCAACGATCGAGGAGCAGATTCTTGCCTTACACGCTGATAAGCGGGAGCTTGTTGCGGGTGTGTTGGATGGGACGGACCGGGCCGCAAAAATGAACACGGACGATTTGATTCAGCTGATCAAAGAAGGCGCGGTTTCCTGAATTTTTGCCGGTATTTGATCGGCTACCAGAAAAAACGTGTTCCTTTGACCAGACTTGTCTTGGCTGCCGCGAATACTACAAATGTCAGGCGAGACACGAAGAATTACTTCTCTTGTGGTCGCTTGAAACACACGGTACTATAGAAATGTTCACTAGTTGTGGCCCTCCGCGAATGGGGGGGATTGTCCACAAAATAGTGGTCTCCACACATTGGCATACGGAAGGGACCAGAGAATGGCAAAGAAGGCAAAAGCATCGTCAAAGAGCAAAGTTGATCCTGGTTTGAAGGCGGTTTTGGAGCGTGAGCCGGGTTTGAAGACCACGTTGGAGCAGATCGACAAAACCTTCGGTGATGGTGCGATCATGCCTCTGGGGGCATCGCAGCACTTGCAGATTGACGGTATTCAAACAGGGAGCCTCAGTCTTGATATGGCCTTGGGTGGCCAAGGCATTCCCCGAGGAAGGATGATCGAGATATTCGGTCCTGAGTCGAGTGGAAAAACCACGCTGGCTTTGCACATTGGTGCCGAAGCCCAGAAAAAGGGTGGCATTGCTGCCATCATCGACGCGGAGCATGCCTTTGACCCCAGTTGGGCTAAAAAGTTGGGCGTTGAATTGGACACCCTGCTGGTGAGTCAGCCCAGCAGTGGCGAAGAGGCCATGCAGATCTGTGAGATGTTGGTAAAGAGTAATGCAGTTGATGTCATTATCATTGACTCCGTTGCTGCCTTGGTGCCTAAGAAAGAGCTTGAGGGAGAAATCGGTGACAGTCATGTTGGACTGCAGGCCCGGTTGATGAGTCAGTCAATGAGAAAGCTGACGGGAGCAATCGCCAAGAGCAAATGTGCGGTGGTTTTCATCAACCAGATCCGCGAGAAAGTCGGAGTGATGTTCGGCAGTCCGGAAACGACTCCTGGTGGGCGTGCCCTTAAATTCTATTGCTCTTGCCGAATTGATGTTCGTCGAATCGGAGCGTTGAAAGATGGTGAGGAGCAGGTCGGTCAGCGAGTGAAAGCAAAAATTGTGAAAAACAAGGTTGCACCACCGTTCCGAATTGCCGAATTCGACATGATGCACAGTAATGGCATCAGTTATGAAGGTGATCTGCTTGACTTGGGAACCACTCACAAAGTGGTCAATCGCAGTGGTTCCTGGTTCAAGTATGGCGAAACTTATCTTGGGCAAGGAAAGGAAAAGGCACGTAACTTCTTGATTGAAAATCCTGATGTTGCGGCAGAAATCAAAGAGCGGGTCATGCAGGCGGGAGGCTTTGCAGCTCCTGCAGATGAACTGACAGAGGCGGCTTCGGAGGCGGCTTCGGAGGCGGCTAGCGAAGAAGAAGTTCCGAACAGCTAAACCGTCTGGCCTGTCATCCCATTCAAGGAGACACGAGTTTCGACTTTTCGACTAACATTACTTCTATCAGCGACTCTTATGAGCCGCTGATTTTTTTATGATATTTCCTTGTTGAGACAAAGTGGTACTGTCTTGATCGAAGAACGCTTGCGAGGACTATCGACGATTCAACGGGATGGTCCCAAGTGGCAACCCAAGCTTTGGATCATGGCGGTTTGGGTGCTGGGTATCTTGGCTGGCTGTGGCGGTAAGGAGTCAAATAAGATCTCGGACAACACGCCGGATCCGGTGGGAGTGGACCACGTTGTCGTTGCGCAGCAGCAGTTGGAACTTGGTCATTGGGAAGCTGCTGCGGAACTGGCTTATCTTGCCCTGCTTGAAATGCCAGATCATTTGGATGCCACGATCATTGCTGCCAAGGCCGAAGCAGGCCGAGGAAATCCCCAGGTTGCCATCGAACTGCTAAGACCTGTTGATTTGAGCTCACGCTATGGGCGGCAGGTTGCAGAGCTGACTGCGAATCAGCACTTGGTGCTGAATGAAGAATGGGAGGCGGCCAACGTGCTATTGAATGCACTGGGTGTGTATCCACAGCAAGAGCGTTGGCGTGCCCAAACGTGGACTCTTCTGAACCGATGCGGGCGGCGTCATGAGGCATCCATTCAGGCAGCATGGCTATGTCGTCAGGGGAAGGCAAACAGGCAGCAACTCGAGTCGCTTATCTCCTGCACCCTTGCTTATCCCTTGCCGACCATTGCGGGGATCTCGGAAGATGATTTTGCCTCAGGCCTGGGAAAGGCCCGTTGGTACTACACGTTGCAGGAGTATCGCAAAGCAATCAATGAGCTTCGTGATGATGGCTTTGTTCCGTATTCGACGCGACCAGTATCGCTGGCGTTGGAGGGACGGTTGCTAACAGAATTGCAACAATTCGACCAGGTGCCAGAGTGGTTTGCAAAGTGTGATTCCAATGTTCATGAATTCAATGATTATTGGGCTGCGATCGGGACCTACTTATTTGATCAGGGGTTGTATGACGACTCTGTCGCCGCTTTGCTGCGAGCAATTGCGTTGGATCCCACCGATCGTATGTCGGTTCAGCGAATGTCTCGCGGTTTGGCAGCCTTGAAGCGGTCTGAGGACAGTGCTCAATTCCGCTACCGTGGCACGCAGTTGGCAACTTGCGAGCAGAATCTTGAGAAGATGAATGACTCGGGTGATGTATCGACCAGAGTACGTGAATTGCAGGGTTTGTTTCTTGAACTGGGACGCCCATTTGAAGCGATCGGTTGGACACTGCTGGGAACCACTTCATCAAGACAGAGGTTGGTTGTCGATCAGCAAAGACAGGTGCTGCTTCAGCGACCAGAAGTCTTGAGCATGGCACCTGTATCGGCAATGCTTGGATTGAAGCATGAAGACTTCGGAGATCTTGCGAACCTTGATGAATTGATTGGGAAAACACAGAAGCCAATCAAAGTGGACGTGAAGGCTGTCAGAATAGATGTCTCACCTCGACTCAGTGATGTTGCAAAAAACGTCGGTTTGGAGTTTCAGTGGTACCAGGATTTTGAAGTGAATCCAGCTTCCATACCGATCCATGAGTCGCTCGGTGGCGGCATTGGTGTGCTGGATTATGACCTTGATGGTTGCCCGGACTTGTATCTTGGGCAAGGTTCCGGTGAACCGCCTTCGGATCAGTGCACGCGGTCAAATAAACTATTCGCCAACAAGGATGATATGTTCATTGATTGCACTGAACTGGCAGGTGTGTCTGACTACAACTACTCAGCTGGGATCGCTGTAGGTGATGTCAATCAGGATGGGTTTCCGGATCTATTGTTGGGTGCCTTGGGGCGGAATCGTCTGTTGGTCAACAACGGTGACGGCACCTTTGTCGATCGGACAACACAGCTTGGATTGCAGCAGGACCGATTTACATCTTCAGTGGCAATTGGTGACATCAATGGAGATTCGTTGCCCGACATTTATGAAGTCAATTACATCGAGATGGAGGGTGGATTCAAACTGCCTGAAAAGGGTCCTGGAGGACGTGAACTGTTGCCATCACCGTTACTTCATTATCCCGATTCAGATCGCTGGCTGGAGAATCTCGGGAATGGAAAATTCAAGCCGCGCTCGGTCGGGCGGGATGTTGCTGAACCGGCTACCGGGCTTGGAGTGGTGATCACGGATTTTGACGGAGATGGTCTGAATGAGATCTTTGTTGGTAATGACGTACGCCCTAACCATTTTTTGTCTCACGTGGGTGATCAGAAACTGGAAAACTCAGCCGATGCCAATGGAATTGCCAATGGTCTTCAGGGTACGGCGAATGGCTGCATGGGAATCGCCACAGGTGATTTCAATCGTGACCTGAAGATCGACTTGCATGTCACAAACTACATGGACGAGGCAGCCAATTTGTTCCTGCAGGCCGATGGCTCTGGTTTCAGCGATCAAGCGGTGCGCTACGGGGTGGCAGAGGTGAGTTCGCCGAACGTTGGGTTTGGTACCAAGGCGGTTGATTTTGATCGAAACGGTTGGTTGGATCTTGCCGTAGTCAATGGACATATTTTTGATCTTAGAATTGCTGGGCACCCATTTCGTATGCTGCCGCAAATCATGATGAACGCGGGTCGGGCATTCGAAATCTGCCAAGTGGATCATGAGGGTGGTTACTGGGATACGCCTGTACTTGCCAGGACCATGGCCATGTTGGATTACAATCGGGACGGAGCAATGGATCTGGTGGTGGGCCACTTGGATCACCCACTGGCACTGCTTGAAAATCAGACACCAACCAATCAACCGTGGATTCAGCTTCGTCTTGTTGCGACAAAATCTGAACGGAATGCGATTGGAGCTCGTATCAAATTGGTTACCGATCAGGGAACGTTTGCGCAGTGGGTGACCGCGGGTGACGGCTATCTGTGCAGTGACGAATCAATCATTGACCTCGGTTTGGGGGCTGCGACGGAGATCAAGCGTCTCGAGGTGAATTGGCCGTCTGGTGAGCGTCAAATCTTCGAGAATATCGATGTCAATCAGAGGTGTCTGCTCATCCAGAATCAGGATCAGCCCTACCCCCTTTGGTAAAATAACCTGCCGAGATGCGTTCGGTAGGGTGCGGTTGTCGGGTGCAGAGAAATGAAACTTGTGCTGTGCTGACTATGGTCTGTCTGGTTGATCAATTCGATACGCTGTTCCGTTCGACGCAGTTACCCGTTTGGTAGTCTGATTCGTGGGTGAGTTTTCTGCGTAGGTTGGGGTAAGCTGGGGCGGACACTGGCTGATCCACGGTCTGCCAGTCAGGGTTTCAAGAGGGCTGGAAAACGTTTTACGGGAGATATTGCGATGCGTAATGTGGAGTTTTTGATGCGTTCAACTCGCGTGTGCGGATGCCTAGGCAGGATGTTGACGGAAAAATAGTCATGCGAATTGCTCTGCGAGAAGAATTTTATTTTGGAAAGGTCATGCTTAATTCAAAACTTGTCTGGTTTTGGGTTTCCATCCTGACGATTGCGTGTTGTCTTGTCGTCTTGGTCGGCTGTGACCAGGAGCGAGAAGGAAGAGAAGCAACATCCGGAACAATCTCGGGTGAAGGCATTGACGAACCTACCCAAATCAATCATTTGGCTGATGCGAGGCGTTTGTTCCAACGTCGCGCTTATGAGGCGGCTTCAAAGTCCGTTGGGAAAGCATTGCTGCAGGATCCTGATGACCACGACACGAGATTTGTGGCGAGTGAAATCGAAGTTGCGAGAGGCAATTTTGAAGTTGCGATCGAACTTGCAGCTTCCATTCCGATCGATTCCCGTCTTGGGCAGCGGGCTGTAAACTTGCGTGCAAAGGCTCTGAGCAAGTTGGGGCGTCCGTCTGAGGCTGCTGACTTGCTACAGCTTGGTCTGCAGCGGTATCCCAGTGAAGAGAATTGGCGTCACGTTTGTTGGCAGTTGTTGAATCGAGTGGGTCGGCGTGAGGAAGCTTCACGGCAGGCGGAAATGCTCTGTCAGTTGGGAGTTGCGAATCAGAACGAGATGCTTTCGTTGGTGCGGCGGACTGAATCATTTCCCACACTGCTCAAGAACCGCGAAACCGCCAAGCAGTTTTTTGATCCGGGGCTTGGATTAGCACGTTGGTATTTTACGAAATTGGAGTACAGAAAAGCACTTGAAACGCTTGAAGAGGAAAAAGCAGCTGGTTTTCGAACTCCCGCAGCAAGAGCTCTTTACGGTCGTTTGTTGGGTGAGACTCAGGCGTTTGAAGAATTCCCAATCTGGCACGCAGACAAGAGTGAGGAAATGCAGGGCTTGGGTGACTATTGGGTCGCGTTAGGAACTTACTTTTTCGACAAGAGACACTATTCTGCATCTGCTCATGCCTTGCTGCAGGCTGTTTATCGCAACCCAAGCGATCGTGTTGCTTTTCAGCGATTAGCGAAGGTCTTTGACGCGTTAGGGCGTGCAGAAGATGCTGCGCAGTATCGAGGACGAGGGATTCTGGTTTCTGATACCGAGTTCACTGCCGACGAAATCTACAAATCAGAGAATGAGATCGCGGCGCGGAAACGAATGCCACGTTTCATGCTGGATCTCGGTAGACCTTTCGAGACATTGCAGTGGAACCTGATGCTACTGCCACCCACAGCATCGCAACAACGGGCAGTCATTGCGCAGCAACGGCAGGGTTTTCTGGGAAACGCTGAGGTATTGGTGATGGCAGCCGAAGTTGCGTTGTCGGGAAATGATCCCAAGTCCTTTTCAATGGAAGATGGTTTTGAATCTCTTGTCGTTTCGTCAAAAACAAATCCACTTTTTGATGCGGCCAGCATAAAGCCTTTGGCGATGCCACGATTCAGCAATGTTGCGGCTGATGTTGGACTTGATTTTACATGGTACAAAGATACCGAGATCGACCTGAAATCCATTCCGATTCATGAGTCGATTGGTGGTGGCATCGGTATCCTTGACTATGACCTTGATGGATGGCCAGATGTCTATCTTGGGCAAGGATCCGGGGAACCACCTACTGATAGGTGTACACGTTCAAACATGCTTGTCAGAAATGTGGCGGGTATTTTTGATGAGGTGACTGAGTTGGCTGGCGTTAGCGATTTCAATTATTCCTCAGGCATCGCGGCGGGTGATGTCAACCAGGATGGATTCGTTGACTTGTTCCTTGGCAGTCTTGGGCACAACCGTCTTCTGATTAACAATGGAGACGGGACGTTTCGTGATGCGACCGCCGAGCTGGGAAAAGTGGAAGACCAGTTCACAACATCCATTGCTGTTGCAGATCTCAATGCGGATGGATTGCCCGATTTGTTTGAGGCTATCTACATTGAGATGGAGGGTGCTTTTGAGCTGCCCAAGAAAGACCCGGATGGTAGAGAATTACAGCCTTCACCGCTGAAGCATTATGCCGAGTCTGATCGCTGGTACGAGAATCTTGGTAATGGGCGATTTCAGTCCAGAACAATCTCACGAGACGTGGCAAAACCGGGTACCAGCTTGGGACTCATCGTAACCGACTTTAATGGCAATGGAAAAAACGAAGTTTTCGTCGGTAATGATGTTCGCGCCAACCACTTTTTGGTGCAGGCGGGAGACAATGAGTTTAGCAACGCGGCTGACGTTCGTGGAATGGCTAACGGATTCAGTGGAGCTGCGAATGGTTGTATGGGTATCGCCCCTGGTGATTACAACCGTGATGGCGAATTGGACCTCTTTGTTACCAATTTTTCAGAGGAGTCTGCAAATCTCTATATTCAACAGGCTGGTAGCGGGTTTACTGATCTCGCCATCAGGTATGGCATCGATACGATTAGCTTGCCATTTGTGGGGTTCGGAACCAAGGCGATTGATTTGGATCGAAATGGATGGCTGGATTTGGTTGTGACCAATGGTCATATATTCGATATGACCTTCTATGGGGAGGATTACCAAATGGCTCCGCAGTGTCTCATGGCACATGGCAATCGTTTCGAATTAACGGAGGTTGAAGATGAATCCGGCTATTGGAATGAAACGTACCTCGGCCGCGTGATGGCTGCGTCTGATTTCGATCGCGATGGGGATCTTGATTTGTTGGTGAATCACCTCGATAAGCCTTTGGCGATTTTGCGTTCGGACACGAATACTGATGGACGTTGGATTCAGCTGGAACTGGTAGGTAGACAGTGTGAACGTGATGGGATCGGTGCTCGAGTGGTTGTGAAAACGAAGTCGGGGAAATATTCCCAGTGGATGACTGCCGGAGATGGGTATTTTTGCAGCGATGAAGCAGTGTTGGATTTCGGGCTTGGACGCGGTGCTGAGATTGAATCGGTTGAAGTTCACTGGCCATCCGGCGAGTTGCAAACGTTTAACTCACCGGTCGCGGATCGTAGATATCTGATCGTTCAGGGCGATGTGGAACTGTACCAACGATGAGTCTTGTCAAATTGGAACGGGACGTGAATCATTGGTGGCGGGGCATGGACGGACGGTTCTAAGCGTGATTTGGTCATTCATGAAAATAAGAAACCAAAGAAAATTCACCATGACACGATGGCTGTTAGCGATTGCGTTCCCAGTGCTGCTGTTTCTGGTCACCCAGGGGTGTGGCGAGACTACCCAGGATGCCGGCGATTCACTCACTGAACCGTCAAATGCGTCTGTTGTGCCAAGCGATGAAAAAATAAAGCATGAGCAAACGGATTCTGATGAAATGGTCAGTTCAGAATCGCTGACTCGTCAGGAAACGCTGGAACAGGTCGCGAGGCTCGCTACCGAGGGTGATTTCGAATCCGCGTTACCTCTTTTGCAGCGATTGCTCTTGGTGGATCCTGATGATGTTGAGGTTCTTTTTCAGACTGGCCTGATGCACGCTGGTTGTGGTGACTTGCCAGAGGCGATCGACTGCCTTGCTGGCATACCTGAGGATCATCCTGAGGCTGGGATTCCCGCCTTGGGGCAAGCTGCCGATTGGTGTGTGCAACTCAAGCGATTTGATGCTGCGATTGAGCGTTATGAGCGGATTCTCGCAGTCGATCCTCGGCTCACGCTTGCCAGACGCCAGCTTGCCTATCTGCTCAATCGCCAGGGGCGTCGACATGAGGCAGCGGTCCAAATCCGCGAACTTTGTCGCGCGGGAGATGTTCGGCAGGATGAGTTGCAGTCACTGATTGTGCTCAGCGATGCAATGCTGAGCGAACCGGGGGCAGAGGCTTCGGGGCAACTGGATTACAGCCCCATCGGGGCATCAGGGGAAGCGAGGAAATTGTTTACCGAACGTCGTTACGCAGAGGCGGCTGCCGTTCTCCGTGATCCAGTTGCCAGTGGTGACGTGCCGCCCTCAGTCATCGCCTTGTACGGCCGTGCTGCGGCCGAGGCGCAGGATGACGCGGCATTCAAGTGGTGGTTTGTGAGGACGGACAAGGCTGTACGTGAATACGCCGAGTACTGGTCTGCCATTGGTACTTATCTTGCAAGCGAGAGAAAGTTTCCAGCTGCAACTCGCGCGTTTCTGGAATCTCTGGATCGTGATCCAACTGACTTTATCACCATGAATCGGTTGCTTCAGGCATTGAAAATGCAGGACAAAACAGATGATTACGCAAAGTGGGAACAACGTTGGAAGGCGATGCATGAGATCCTGTTGGATAGCAACGAAGTTTCAGACTCGGACGTCCCCAATGTAAAAGTAATTGAGGAATTGGCGGCCAGGTTGAATGAAATTGATCGACAACTTGAAGCGGTGGTATGGAAGTCGATCGAAGCCTATTACAGAAAGTTGCCCCCGGAGGCATTGAAACACTGGAACACGGAACGTCAAAAAATGGTCTCTGCAAACAGTGGTTTCCCGGATCGTAGTGCGCGTCTTTGTGATCTGTCTCTCGAGAGTTACCCTCTGCCAGACATGCAGCTCGGGACTGCTCCTGTGACCGAAGCGATCGATGGTGAGACACTTGCAGCAGTTGCGAATCCGGCGGCATTTCGAAATGTCGCTCATGACGTCGGTTTGAAACACACTTTCGAACTCGCTCCTGAAAAAATTGATTCCGGATTTGCCATGTACCATCAAGCAGGGGGAGGTGTGGCAGTGCTGGACTTTGACCGCGACGGATTCGCGGATCTTTACTTTGCGCAGGGTGCAGCTGCGCCACCCAGATTTGTCTCTAAAGACAGCAACCTTTTGTTTCGTAATATCGATGCCAACCTTGCCGATGTGACAGAGGCTGCTTCGGTAGCTGAGCGGCTTTATACCTTGGGATGCACTGCCGGCGATTGGAATCAGGATGGGTTTCCCGATTTGATCACGGCGAATATTGGCACTAATCACTTGTGGATCAACAATGGGGATGGAACCTTCACCCAGTCGAGTCTGGGTGGCAGCGATGATCTGGAAAGAATGCCTGCCTCGGTCGCCATGGCAGATTTGAATGCTGATAATTTGCCGGACATTTTCGAGGTGAACTACATTCAGGATTCCACGATTGGTCGTTTGCCTCAGAGGGATCTATCAGGTGTTGTTGTGGAGGCTGTCGGCCCTGCAGATTTCGACGCTTGTTCAGACCGTATTGGTCTGAATGATGGAAAGGGTAACGTTTCTTTTCGGCAACTGAGTCGTCCGGGATCTGAGCTGCACAAAGGTCTTGGGGTTGTGATTGCCAACTTCGATGGTCGCAAGGGAAACGACATTTTTGTCGGGAACGATAAATCAGCGAATCAGCTTTGGATTCGAGATCCATCGGCTGATACGTGGTCAGATATTGCCGTCATCAATGGGAGTGCTTTTTCTTCCGGCGGAGCGGGAACAGCAAGCATGGGGATTGCTACCGGTGATTTTGACAAGAACTCGATGCTGGATCTGCATATTGCAAACTTTCAAAACGAGAGTGTGTGTCTGTATTTAAATCGTGGTAGCTTTTTTCAGGATCGTGCCTCCCAATACAGGCTTGGGGTTCCCAGTCGGTCGGTACTGGGATTTGGTTCACAGGCGCTCGACTACGATAACAATGGACAGCTTGACATTGCTGTTACCAACGGGCACATCGACAACTATAAAACCATGACTGGATCGTTCCGGCAAATGGCTCAGTTGTTTTGTAACTTGGGACCCCGTTTTGCACTTCTTCCAGTAGCAGACGAATCTGGCTATTGGAAACAGCCTCATCTGGGGCGAGCGATGGCAACCATTGATTTCAATCGTGATGGGCGGACCGATTTCGTTGTAACGCACCTCGGCGAAAACTCTGCTTTGTTACAGAATGAAACACCGAATGTCGGCCACAGTTTTCAGCTGGAATTGATCGGTAGCCCATCAGAACGCGATGCGATTGGGGCAAAGGTTCAGATTGAGTATGGTGATGAGGTGTCGACAGACTTCGTGGTTGCTGGTGATGGCTACCTGTGCTGCAACGAGTCGGTACTGACATTTGGCTTGGGCCGCAACCGTCAGATTGATCGGCTGACCATTGAATGGCCCACGGGAACACGGCAGGTCTTTCGTGACCTTGAGTCTGATCGCCGATGGTTGGTGGTAGAAGATCAGGATGAACCGTTTGTGTTGTTCAGGCACAAATGAATTGCTAACCGCGTTTCTCGATTGTTGTGATCGCATGATTGATGCAACCGATTTCAGGTCCGGAAGCTTCAGAAGAGTTTTCGGGTCGAGTATGCTTGGTCACTCTGGTGCGGAAAAACAATTCTTTATTGGGTTCCGTTTATTCCGTTTGGGCAAAAATGCTTGATAGCCTGATAACCTGATAACCTGAAGCGGCATACTTGCACGTTTCTGTAGGTTGGACCATCATAGAGTGTGAACGCCCCGGAATTGGTATTCATACACCCCCCCTTAATTTGAGATCATATAATGAAAAAATTGTCACTCTCTCTCATCGTAATTGCTTGTTTTTCACTGACCGGTTTGACTGGGTGTGGTGGTTCAGGTGAAACGAAAGTCATCCAGAATGATGGTGATATTTCTGGTGTTTCGGATGCAGACAAGAAGAAGATGGAGGACGACATGAAGTCGGGCGCTGGCTACTCAACTCCAGAAAATTAGAACTCTTGCAGCCTAGCCAAGTTCACAACCACATTGATGTTTGTGGATGTACGAAAGAACACAAGCCGATGCCCACGTGACCAAGTGGGCATCGGTTTTTTAATGCAAGAGATTGAACGCGGCCTGTCCTTGAACGAGCAGATAGTCCGTTCCAGCCTCAAGAGTTCCCAGTTGTTCGGTTTGTCCATCAGGCCATGTGATGATGACATTCTCGATGAGTGACGCGTCGCCCAGTCCGGCGCGTAGAATCTTCTCGTTGCTACACATGTAGCCGTCGCCGGCAAGTAACCACAGCACTCTTTGTTGGTTTCTGCATGTGAACCGAATCGTCGCCCCAATGGCATCGCGACTGCAGGCTGTTCCCTTGAGTTGAAAACCAACGGAATTGCCAGCCTTTTCAGTGCGATTGACAAGCAGACGCAGTTGCTCTTTGGTGTGCGTCACCACGAGGTCGGTCTTTCCATCACGATTGGCATCCATGGTCCAAAGTCCGCGGCCGACGTGGTGGTCACGAAAATAATCTCCCCAACCATCATCCTTCAAAAGTTCAAAGCGACCATCCTGACGGCGCCTGAAAAGTTGGATTGGCTGTTCATAGGGCAGACTTTCGGGATCGGAAAAATCACCAATGTGTCCATTGGTGACAGCGATTTCTTCAATGCCGTCATTGTCCAGGTCGATTGCTTCTGTACCAAATCCTACGACGCTGAGTGTTGGTTGAGCCAAATCCAACTTGTTCGTTTCATCTCTCCAGATTCCGGGAGCAACCTGTTCGTAGTAGATGTTGTACTCCCTGCCAAAGCCCGTCACATAGAGATCCAGATCACCATCCAGATCAAAGTCACTACTGGCAATACCCATGGATGCTTGTGCTTGGGTGCGGCCATCAACGGCAACGCCTCGGACTGAAGCATTTTCCTCAAGCTTCATGCCATCAACTGTTTTTGTAGGTGTGTAAAAAGCATTCCGTGACATGTCATTTGCGACAAACACTCCGAGTTGGAGTCCATCCAAATTTCCTGCAAGAATCCCCAGCCCACGTCCGGTTGATGGACTGGGAACCCACTGGGAGGTTGTATTGCGAAATCTACCGTTGCCCACGCCTTCGAAAAATCGATCAGCAGCGGCCGGGAATGTGAGTGGGTGGCATGGTCCAATGACGCCCTCCTCGTTTGGGCAGCCCATGTCCAAGCCTGAAACCGTTTGGCAATAGTTGGTAACGACCAAGTCAGAGATCCCGTTTTGGTCCAGGTCTGCAATGATGGCACTGGTGGACCATGACTTGGAATCATTATCCATCAACCATTGGGTGCAGTCCGTAAAACTGCCATCGCCATTGTTTCGCAAAAGTCGATTCTGTCCTAAATTTGCGAAAAAGAGATCTGGAAAACCATCCTCATTGAAATCTCCAATGGCCAGGCCTTGTCCAAAACCACGATCACCAACTCCTGCGTCAGTGCTAACCTCTGTGAATGACTTTCCCAGATTGCGAAGGAGTTGATTGGGCTGTGAATCTCTTTTCTGCATCGTTCCGCCAGCACCCATCACCATGATGTCCGCCAAACCATCCAGATCGTAATCAATTGCACCCCCACCGATTCCAGTCGACCGAATGATCGCAGCGAGTCTTGCATCAGTCGGGTTGTTATTCGAAGCGATATCGCTCAAGCCCCAGGCGATGCTTTGCTCCTCAAGAAGCAAATGATCTGTTCCAGCGATTTTTGGAACTACGGCATTTCCCGTTGCTACAGTCAAGGATGTCTTGGATGCATCAGGCATGGGTAGATTTGATAAGTCGATGGAACAGGCTGGAGCGTCTGTAGCGAGCCACGACTGATCTGAACTGAGTTTTGTGAGGATGCGTTGTCTGACCGTAGCCAGTTCAGGTGAAGGCTCATTGGGCAGCGTGGTGGCGATTGCGGACCACGCTTCCGACTCCCAGACCCGCCCCAACTTCAGGAGTGCTACGGCAACATCGAGCGCTTTGGATTGGTTGTTTTGACCGTCAGCTGCGAAGTGATTGAACTTCTCTCGCAAGTCCAGCATCTCAACAGATCTCGCTAAGACGGCGTCGACTTGCTCCGACGATATCGGTGAATTGGTCGTGGCTTGCAGTTGAAGCATGGATTGAGCGAGTCGATCCCAGGCAGTGTTGTTACCGGTCTCGCGGCGGGTTGCTTCCCAGTAAGCACGAACCGCTTCGTCGAGCCTTGTGTTTCGTGTGGCGATGTCTCCCAAGGTAAGCCAATAGTCAGCATATTGAGCACTGTCAGAATTGGCAGTTTGCAACCAACCCGGGATATCCTCCAGCTTGTTTTCGGCCATCAATGCCTGGCCATACATCGCGTGTGCAGGTGCGAATTTTGGGTGGTGTTTTAGGATGTCTTCCAAAATGAGAGCAGCGGCTCGGGAGTCATGACGGTACATCATCACAAAAGCTTCGGCCAAACGCACACGATGATCGTCAGGATTTCGCTCCATTAGTCGCTCAGATGTTTTTGGTGATAGGCGACGAGATGACGTTTCAGTAACTGCCAGCAGCAGTCGCACATCGAATTGTCTGGAGCGGTAAAGTTTCATCAGGTGTTCAGGAAGAAGATCCATCCTCTGGGCCTCACACAGAAAACCAACTAAAGAGCGACGCTGTTGGTGTGCATCCGGATTGTTCCTCAACGACGCTTCGAGAAGATCGATCGCTGTGTAGAGGTCCCCCACATCAATGAGCGCCTGGACGGCGAATGTGACTCTTGCTGCTGGCAGATAATTCGCGTGAGTCGCAGCATCAACCAACAATTGTGCTGCTTCTCTTTTGCGGTCGCAGTAAGCGGCCGTTTTCGCTGCGTAGGTGAGTAGGTCAGGGTCTTCTGGTGAGACAATCAAGGCTTCCTGCGCGCAGCGATTCGCAAGTTCCCAGTCTTGATTTTCCATGGCGACTAGCAATCGCTCCACCGGTGTCGCCGCGCGGGTTGGCTCAGTATCGGAAGACTTCGATTCAGACCGACATCCTGTGAGCACAAGCACAAGCACAATGCAAAGCAATAGCCCGCTGGACCGGTCTGGCCAGCACATATGTTGGCTTTGATCCAGACATGGCTGGCGGGTCACCGTTGACGAAATTTGAGATGCCATTTGCCGTTTGTTGTCAATGGGAGCTGAGGTTTGTAGAGCGAGGCGATACATCTTGCCTTTGCCTGTCAGTGCATCTTGCCCAGTGTTTGTCATTCACGGTTTGGCCAACGAAAACGTCTGAACCGACATTTTGCAGAGTTCTTGTGCTTTCTGCACGTACTACGCAATCACCCACGTTGCGAACTCAGGAGTTTTTTCCGTCTGGTCAAGTGATGGATTTGCCTCAGTATCGCATGATGCCAAGAAACAAGAACTGCAACGAAAAAAAGAGTGGATGCCAGATCTTGTTTGGAAACCTGTTCCCTTCGCCTGGTTGAAGAAGACAATTTCCGATTTTCACGCGTCTTGTGTCGGTTGTTGGCCAGCATCGCCCAAAAGCGAACCGCAGCCGCTTCGCTTGGGCGTGAGTAAAGCTCGGGAAGAATAGCTATTGCGGGGGGGGTGTGCTCGGTGTTGAGGATGTACAAAAAGATACAGAATTCTGTACGTTGCCAGCGATAAAAGTGTTCTTGAAACCAATAATCTGGGCTAATATTGAATATTCCCCCATTCGTTCGCACGGGGACAATACTTTTCAGTTCTTTTCCGGAGAGAGGATATGACTCGACGTTATTCGTCATCACGGGGTTTCACATTGGTGGAGCTGCTAGTCGTCATCGCCATCATCGGTGTGCTTGTTGGTCTGCTGCTGCCCGCTGTTCAAGCGGCACGTGAAGCGGCTCGCCGCATGAGTTGCAGCAACAACTTCAAGCAAATCGGT
>PKCN01000232.1 GCA_002862205.1 Planctomycetaceae bacterium
TGGGGAAAGGCTTTTCTGGGATGGGCACCCTCCCCTGCGTCCGCCATGCAACTCACGATGGACTTGAATCACAGGTACGCACTCGACGGCAGAGATCCTTGCAGTTACGGGGGCGTGCTGTGGTGTTTTGGTTTATTTGATCGCCCTTTTCAACCTGCGGGGAGCGTTTTCGGCAGCATCAGAGAACGGCCCTGTGAGACCCATCAGTCACGTTTGGATCTTGAGAAGTTTAGTCAATCGGTTGACCGACCGATCGCCGCCAAGGCTCCCCGAATTGCGATGGTTGGAGCCGGTGTTGGTGGGCTGATGGCGTCGAGGTGTCTTCATGATCACGGCATCGAGGTAACCGTCTTTGATAAGTCGCGGGGCGTCGGAGGGCGTTTGGCGACCCGGCAGGAAAATGGGTTGGCTTTCGATCATGGAGCTCAGTATTTCACCGCACGGGATAGTCGTTTCACACGCTACGTCCGGAGTTGGATGCAGCAGGGGTTGGTGGAACCATGGATGGGCCGTATCGTCAAATTGACCGCTGATGGTGGTTGTGAAGATCAATACGGGACTCCCCGGTATGTCGCTGTCCCGGGAATGAACAAATTGGCCAAACATCTTGCTGAGGATCTTGAAGTCCGGACGAACACTTGTATTTCAAGAATCGATTCAGAGGATGGGAAGTGGAGACTCACCGACACCGCTGGCAAAGACGGCGGGGTATTCGATTGGGTGATTATGAATTGCCCCCCCAAGCAGAGCATGAAAATACTGAATGGTCATTCCGTTGTTTCCCAGCGGATATCAGAGGTCACAATGGATCCCTGTTGGGCCATGATGCTGACGACCAAGGACCTCGGAGACGTCACCTTTGATGGAGCTTTTGTCGACAAAGGGCCGCTGGCATGGATCGCTCACGATGGCGGTAAACCGGGACGCTGTGAAAAAGATGCTGCCACCAACTGGACATTACACGCATCGGCTGAGTGGTCTCGCGATCATTTGGAGTGTTGTCCATCGCAGATCCAAACCGAATTGCTAGCAGCGTTGGAGCTTGCATTGAATAGGAAGATCGAGCCTATCTACCGCAAGGTGCATCGTTGGAGATACGCATTGCCCAAAGTGGCTTTGGATGAGCAGTGTCTCTGGGACCCGGTCGCTGGGCTTGGAGCTTGCGGAGATTGGTGTTTCAGTCCGAAAGTCGAAGGTGCTTTCTTGAGCGGATTAGCGATGGCCGGAACGCTGATGAGGCAGTTAACGATCGATCGGCCTGCTTCTGCGAACCCAACCACAGTGCCCGCGGCAACTTTGGCTCAGACGGGCACTTCAGCCAGTCAGCGACAAGGTAAAAACAGCTGAATTGGATCGGATTAGACACAGTGTTGCTGAGGTAGACCGTTGTCTGGCGATATTCATCGGCAGAAGCTGAGAAAGGTCTGGGAGTGCCTGGCGTCGATGTGACTCAGACCGCATCGATGCGGGTTTGCAGTTCCGTTGCCAAGTCGTTGATGTGGATTCGGCTTTGCTCCAAGGAGTCACGGTCCCGCAAAGTGACTGTCTGGTTCTCAAGGGTTTCGGTGTCGACTGTGATACAGAAAGGTGTTCCTGCCTCATCCTGTCGCCGGTAGCGTCGACCCACTGCCCCTTTCTCGTCATAAAACACAGTCATGTGCTGTTTGAGGTTACCGTAGATTTCGCGGGCAACTTCGGGCATCCCATCTTTTTTTACCAAAGGAAACACAGCAGCTTTGATGGGAGCGATGCGCGGGTGCAGTCGCATCACCGTGCGAGTTTGCATCTTGCCCTTCTCATCGGGGGCTTCATCTTCGGTGAATGCCTCGCACAGAAACGCCAGCACGCCACGGTCCGCACCGGCTGATGGTTCGATGACATGCGGCACAAACTTTTCACCGAGGATTTCATCACGGTAGCTCAGGTCCTTGCCACTCCCACGGTATTTTGGCTTGCCATGTTCATTGAGTTCGACCGTCATCGGGCTGGTGCTGGGATCAAGTTTGCCTTCCATGTGGCTCCTCAGATCAAAGTCACCCCGATGGGCGATGCCCTCGAGTTCCCCATACTCTCCTTCGGGTAAAAACGGGAACGCGTATTCAATGTCCGCAGTTCCAACGCTGTAGTGGGCAAGTTCTTCCGGATCATGCTCACGCATGATGAGGGAATCACTGGAAAGTCCCAAAGCGACATACCAGTTCAATCTGCGGTCACGCCAGTAGCGGTACCATTCCTGTGATTGGTCGGGATGGCAGAAGAATTCGATTTCCATCTGCTCGAATTCACGTGATCGAAAAGTGAAATTTCGCGGTGTGATTTCGTTGCGGAAACTCTTGCCAATCTGTCCAATGCCAAAGGGCACACGAACTCTGCTGCTGTCGAGTACATTCTTGAAGTTGACAAAAATTCCCTGCGCAGTTTCGGGTCGAAGGAAAGTCGCGTCATCTTCACCTCCCAACGCACCAAGAGTTGTCTTGAACATCAGGTTGAACTCGCGCGGTTCGGTAAGCGTGTCCAGATTCTTGGCATCCGGAGCTAATACTTCCGAGGTCGAATCGAGTTTGTCCAATGTGATGGATTCCTCACCCACTGTGATTTTGTCTGCATCTTTGTTCCGAAGACGAAAAAACTTCATGCCTCGCCGTCGAACGTCGTCGAACTCGGTTTCGACATCAGCAAGCGTCGATACAAAAATCTTTCTGTCCTGGTACTCCACCCACCGGCCTCGCACCTGATCAAAGCGATATCGCTTTTTTGATTCCTTGCAGTCCACCATATGATCATGGAACAGGTCATAGTGACCGCTGCACTTCCATACCTGCGGGTGCATGATGATTGTGCAATCCAAACCCACCATTTCAAAGTTTGATGGGGCAGTATCAGGCTTCAATAACTCGTTGTGGCCAGCAATCATGTCCTGCCACCATGCTTCTTTGAGGTTGCGTTTTAGCTCAACACCCAGTGGTCCATAATCCCAGCAACCCTGCACCCCACCATAAATTTCGCTGGATTGAAATAGAAAGCCACGTCGCTTGCATAGCGACACAATTTTTTCCATCGACTTCATAATGATTCAGTGGTTGAGCTTGGGTGAAGCTGGGGCGGTAGGTGGTTTCCGCAAACTGTAGAGGTTTTGATCTTGGCTTCGTAGGCCAGCAAATTTTCCGAAGATGATTTTTGCCCACGGTTCCATTGACCTGAAGCATCGAATCGCAAACCGATTGGGGCTTCTGAGAGGCTTCAACGCGAGGGCTACCTCGGTTCAACGGTGGTTCGAGATCTGGATTCGAGATCTGGATTCGGGCAGCATCGGAGCCGCCATCTGGCCTGCTGATTTATTAATACCTGTTCATAAAGCCACCACCATAGGCGGGTGCCGCAATCTGTGTTTGGCCCGGAGGGGTGGGGGCTTGGATGCTGCCGCTGATTTGGTGGTTCAGCTTGGCAACTTCCGCCGCCGCCATCGGCTGGGCCGGGTTGATTGCGAGGCTCTGCTGGTAGTTCTGCAGGGCCTGCTGCAGGTCACCCGATTGTTGGCGTAATTTTGCCAGCGCGAGCCATGCACGGGGGTTATTCGCGTCTTTTTGGACTGCATCTTCCAGATATTTCATGGCCGTACTGGGGTCATTTGCTTCCTCGTAGAGACGGGCCAACTCGATTCTGGCTTCGGCGTTCGCTGGATTTTGGGTCGCCCAATTTTTCATTAGCGCAAAGGCTCGATCGTTGCGGCCGGTATCGACAAGCAGAACAGCCAGGCCCCGGTGGCATTCCAGATGGTTGGGATCGTGGTCAAGACATTGGTTGTACAGGGACTCAGCTTGGGTCAACATTTCCTGATCACCCCGCTGGTTCCCCAAACGGTGGGTTGTGGCCGCAAGGTTGTAGTAACCGTCAGCGTTTTGCGGATCGGTAGCAATTACTTTTTGAAAGCGCTGAAGGGCTGCTGTGTACTGCCCTTGCTCGTAAAGTTGCGTTCCTGTCGTGTTATGGCCACTTGCAGCCCATTGGCAGCCTGCGGCTGTCAACAGCAAGGTTGCGGGCAAGACATGGACAAAAATTCTGAAAGGAGCGCGGATCTGTGCTCGATTTACCCATCGGCTGCCGAAGGTATTAAGTGAGCTGGAGGTTTGTTGACGAACTAGGTTCAGAAGGGCCATTTTTCGTGTCTTCCTGACGCGGGTGGCATTTGTTTACCCAGAAAGAGGGGGTTTGATCACTCTTTCGGGAGTGCATTTCATCCGAATACGAGGGTCGGTAGCGATCCAACGGTATCAACCCTGCGTCAAACCTTGCAAGACCGGAACTTTTCACCCGAGTCCACCGTCAAAGACGGCTGGAGCGGGCGATTGCCGTAATACCACATACAACCGCGCCAAACTGACCTAAACCCAGTACCACAGACGATTTTCGTTGCTTAATCAAGCTGTCCAATTACACTCCTACGCTGGATTCGGCACAGGAATCCGTTGACCAGATTGATGATGTAACGGTCGTCTTTTTTGAATAAATCTCCCGTTGGACACCTTTTGGTGCCCTGCGAGACCCGAATTTTATACAGATGGCATCTCCGCCGCGCAGGGTAGGCAGTGGGGCTGTTTAACACGATTGCCAATTGATTTTGGCACCTTGAATACAGAGGCTGCTTGATGACTCTCCGTGACTCGAGTGTTCGCAACGTTCTCCGCAAAGTCGACCGCAAAACCAGCGGGCGGCTACGTGATAAGCGTCGGCGTATGGAACGACGTCTGCTGTCGGAATCGTTGGAACAACGGCAACTGCTGGCAGGTCCCGAGGTTTCCGGGATCCAACCCAATGAGGGCGCGTTGCTAGGTGAAGGTACCGTGCTCAGCGTTTCACCGCGCGAACTGGTCTTTCAGTTTGACGATGAAGCCAATTTGGATCAAAGCACGTTATCTGCGATCCGAATCACGCAAGCCGGTGAGGGAGGAGCTTTTGATTCTGCCACGGCAATCAGCGATCTCGGAACCCAGAATGCGTTGAGCGTCGAATTCCGAGCGGTGGAATCTGGCAATGCCGGCAACGGAATTCAGGTGCAGTTCACGGCCAATCCATTTTCGTTGGTCACCTCACCCACGATTTCGGTGACCGATCGAGTCGTCGGAATCGAAGTCAGTAGCAATCCCGCCGCTGAAACAACGATGCAGGACCTGATCTCAGCAGTTTCAGCCAATCCCTCTGCCTCGGCAATGCTCGAAGTCATTCAGGTAACTGGTTCTTCGCTTTCGCCCTTCGGCCAGCAGATTGGGAGCGGACTGAGTTTAACTTTGCAAGGAGCGAACTCAGCTGAAGCGGTAACTGACTTTGGAACCAACGGTGATGTGCAAGTTCGTTTCGTGTCTCAAACCCTTGGTCCCGATGGGCTGGGAACTGAGTTGGTATTTGAAAAACGCAATTTTGGAGGACCTGCATCTCCAGTCATTGTCGTCAATGGCAGCTCCATTCGCGTGCAGCTCAATAGTTCAGCAGCCAACGAAACAACCGCTCAGGAATTTCTAGACTCGATCAACAACGATCCAGCTGCTTCTGCGCTCGTGTCGGCGTCGTTACAGCAGGGGAATGATCAAGTTTTGATTGGTGCGTCGCAGGCGTTACCGGGCGTTTTGACATTGACCGGTGTTGCTGATGTGGCTGTGGAGCCTGGTTACATCGGGTTTGGTAATTCTTCCCGTGAAGTAGTTTTCCGGTTTGCGGCGCCCCTCGAGGACGACCTGTATCAGATTGATATTACTGGTAGTGGCTCAGGTGCACTGCGCAATCTTGATGGTGAACTCTTTCAGGGCGGCACTGATTTCAGTCAGCAGTTCAGTGTGAATCTTGGGCCTAAGGTTGCGGCTGTGGTTCCAGAACCTGTCAAACGGGCTGCGAACGGTGATTTGGAGCCCGCAGTGGGCAAGATCGAAGTCCATTTCAATAATGACAGACTCGATCCTGTTCGAGCGGTTGATCCAGCTTTCTACGCACTGATTTTCACGCAGGATACGGTCAACAACACGGACGATATTCTCGTCTCGCCCGATAGTATCACTTATAACAGCACAACCAACATCGTGACTCTCGATTTTGGTAGCCCGCTGTCGCGGATTGTTAGCCCGGATCCGAATTCGGCAGGATTTTTAACCGGGGCCGCCAGATTGCGAGTGGGTGCAGATCTCATCTCAGATCCGGGGGCGGATGAGTACTCGCCGTACGTGGCACCATTGGAAGTTGCTCTTGCTCCCGTCACCGAGGATCCTGGTGATTCCTTTTCGACCGCTTTCGATGTTTCAACGGTACTGCCGAATCCTGTCAGTTCGACGGAGACGACTTCGGTTCGCCTGACGAGCGAGATATTCAACGCAACGCCATTTGAATTGGACTTGCCCGGACCGGATGTCGAGGGTGTTCGCGAGATTCGCGCCGATGATCCATCGAGGCTCGAACGTACCGTCCCATTGGATTACCTTCGTAATGGTGCGGATGCCGTCGATGGTATTTCAGTGGTGCAGTACGATTTCGTTTCTTCATGGTTGGGAGACGATCCCACGTCACCGGGCATTGAAGAGGATCGAACGTACTTCAATGTGATCAGTGAGCAGCAGAAAGATCGTATTCGTGAGGTGATGACCCACTATAGCGAGTATTTAGGGATCAGCTTCATTGAGGTGGAAGGTGCACCTACCAGTGATGCATTCATGTCCATTGCCGTTGGCGACCTGTATGGCGGTGATGAAACGGCTACCAGTGGTGATGGTGGGTTGGCTGTTGCCACACGCGATCGCAACGGTGACGGCATTGATGATCTCGCTGTCATGGATTTTCAAGACTTTGATGAGTCCATCGATGATGCATTTGGTGGTGAGTTTTTCCGCGGCGGCATGTTCGCGGTTGGGCAATTGCTGGGCTATGGTTATGCCGATGATCTGCCCCAGCCCGTGACCCAAAGTTCCGATTTTATCTTCAATCCGGGTACAGATAATGAAGCCGCTTTCCCAAGCGTCGCTGATATTGTGCACGGTCAATATCTTTATCGGCCTGACAGTACTGACATCGATCTGTATCGTTTTGAATTGCCGGCCAGCGGGATGCTCTCGGTGGAAACGATTGCCGAACGACTTGGCAACCCGAGTTTGCTCGATTCTGTCATTCGAGTGTATGAACTGGGAACTGATGGTGCGTTCGAAGAAATCGCTTCCAATGATGATTACTTCAGCAACGACTCACTGGTTGATCTGGAGGTCAATGCTGGCACTTACATGATTGGTGTCAGCGCTCGTGGTAATGCCGATTATGATCCGACCATTGAGGGGACTGGATTCGGTGGTTTGACAGAAGGTAGTTACGAGCTGTTGTTGGATTTTCGACCTAATATGGTCGGTGGTCTGACAGACACCACTGGCGTTGCTCTGGACGGAAATGGTGACGGACGACCAGGGGATGTTTTCAACTTCTGGTTCGTTCCCAGCGACGTCAATGACACGTTCTATGTGGACAAAGCTGCCACCTCAGCATCAGGTAATCTCGGTACGGTGAGCAATCCTTTCCGGGAAATTGATCAGGCGATTGCCGCTGCGACTGAAGGCACGACCATTCGTGTGCTGGGTAACGGTGGTGTTGATGGACAGATGGAAACGCTCGCTGATAACTACAGTTATCAGATCGGATTCACGAGCAATGGCATGCCCTTGCCTGACGGGACGAATTTGGATGTTCCCAAAGGTGTTCGCCTGGTGATTGATTCTGGTGCCATTTTGAAAATGAGCCGAAGTAGAATCGGCGTTGGCAGTGCCTCTCTGCAAGATCAAAGCGGCGCTTCGTTGCAGGTGTTGGGAACACCGAGCATCATCACAGCTGGTGGTTTGCCTGCCCGAGATTCGCTCAACGCGATCATTCCCGGAAGCGTATTCCTGACGAGCATCAACGATGACTCGATCGGTAATGGGAACACGGCTGGATCCAATCCCGCCGCCGGCGAGTGGGGGGGCATCGATTTACGTGGTGATCTTGATGTTCAGGATGAGTCACGTCGCAATACCGAATTAGAGGGTGTGTTCCTCAATCACATTCAGCATGCTGACATTCGTTACGGTGGTGGGCAGGTCTTGATTGGTGGGCTGTCCGTTGTTGTTTCGCCGATTGATATGGCTGTGACCCGGCCAACGATCATTAATTCATCGGTCAGTGAAAGTGCTGATGCTGCGATCGCGGCAACGCCTGACACATTCACTGAGACCCGATTTACGGATCCGTACTATCAGGCTTCGGGGGCATTCACTCCCGACTACGATCGTGTTGGTCCTCATGTTTGGGGAAATACGGTTGTTGACAATACGATTAACGGCTTGTTTATTCGCGTGCGAACGCGTGCTGGTGATGTGCTCGAAACGATCTCTACCTCGGCACGCTTTGATGATGGCGATATTCCTATCGTGCTCACTGAGACATTGCAGATTGAAGGCACTGCCGGTGGGCCTGTGCTGCAGTCCACTGCTCCCTCATCCTTGTTGGTGCGCCTGAGTGATACCCCTGTAGGTGATGTTCCCGTAGGCACCTACGAATATCGTATTACCAATGTCGATGCCAATGGTTTGGAGTCGGCGTCCAGTTTGCCTACAGTAACAATCGCGTTGACAACGACAGCAGGCATTCAACTGGATCAGTTGCCAGCAGTCAGCAGTGGAAGTGACTACGTCGGACGACGCCTCTATCGTGCAGAAATCACTCCAGTTCCCGGTGGGGATGACATCGTTGGCGATTTTCTTCTGGTTCAGGAATTGAACGCAACGGACACGGTTGCGGTTGATCGTGCTGCTTCGGGGACAACTGTGTTGTCGACCGAGGACAGCGTGTTGCGGAGTCGGCTTGATGCCAGTTTGGTGATTGATCCCGGAACTGTGGTCAAGATTGATGGTTCGCGAATTGAAGCCCGGTTTGGTGGCAACTTGATTGCCGAGGGAAATCCCGGAGTGCCAGTGGTGTTCACTTCGTTGGAGGATCAGCGATACGGTGGCGGTGGAACGTTCAACACGAATGATCGCCCTGAAGAAGCCACGTTGTCACCTGGTGACTGGGGTGGAATTTATATTGGCCAGACAGCATCTGCCAGCATCGACCAGGCAGTCATTGCCGGTGCGGGTGGAACAACACGGATCGAGGGTGGATTTGCTTCTTTCAATGCTGTTGAGGTGCAACAGGCAGATTTGCGTCTTGCAAATACGCGGCTTGAACTCAACGCCGATGGGCGTGGCCAGGACAACGGCGATCGAGTTGGCCGAGCTGACAACGGTGATGCCACCATCTTTGTGCGTGCATCGCAACCGGTGATTCTCAATAACGAGTTCATTGATAACGGTGCTGCAGCCATCTCCATCGATATCAATTCATTTTCCGCATCCGAGGTGTTTGATCCAGGACGCGCCACAGGTGGTATCGACGCTACTCGTATCGCGGGTAATTCGGGGCCATTGGTTGAAGGAAATGCGATTCAGGATAACGAACTCAACGGCATGATTGTGCGTGGCGGGCAGTTGGCTACTGCCGGGGTGTTGGATGATGTTGATATCGTCCATGTGGTGAGAGATGCGATCGAGGTCCCCAACAAACACATCTACGGTGGATTGCGACTCGAGAGTGATGCTCGTGGCAGTCTGATCGTCAAATTCGAGAGTGCTGAAAATGAGAATGCCGGTCTTGTGATTGGTGGCTCACTGTTAAGTGGAGATAACGAGTTCCGGGATATTGCCGATCGTATTGGTGGTAGCCTGCAAATGCTTGGCCATCCCGATTTCCCCGTCGTGCTGACGACTTTGGCCGATGACACCGTGGGTGCTGGTTTCACTCTCGACGGAAAATCGCAACGCGATACCAATGGTGATGGGATTGCGTTTGACGATTTGGTGAACGGGGGGGTAGGTGGACTTCCCGTGTTGCCAACCGGCCCGGAGGTCAATCGTGGACTGACAATCGATAACGATGTCGATATCAATCTGCCTGGTTACTTTGAGGCTACCATCGCGGACGGGGGCGATATCAACACTCCTGACTCGGGCGTAACTGTCGAGGATCTTTCGACGAGCACGATCCTGGTCAGTCAGAACTACATTTTCAAATACAACACCTACGTGACTACGGCGACCGGTGTCGAGCTCCTGAGTGATACGGACATGACTCAGCCTGCGACTCTAATTGCAGATGATGTGGTTGAAAGTAGAGGTACATTTGCCGGGCCAAACGGTCTTGTGTCTTGGACGGTGACTTCCTCATTCGAGGATGGTATCAGTCGACTCACTAGCGTCCTGGATTTGGACAGTGGTCAAACAACGCTCGGGGATATTCAGGTCGTTTCCTACCTGGATGAGGACGTAGGGCTTCCTGGTGACGATATTCTGGTAACAACTGGGACACCTGGCGCTGAAGGTTTCCGGGCATTTACCATCGATACGGCTCTGAGGGTTGGGTTCTCGCACGGCGGGCACTACATCGAGGACGGTGTTAACCTTGTCAATGCTTCCTACACAGGTTGGGCTGCTGACCAGTGGGCAGAGTTGGAAACAGCGATTGCTGCTGGAACCCAGACGTTCAGCATTGCGGGTGATATCGACTTGACGGATCTGCCTGCCAGTGCAGACCCGGTATTCGGCCAGAAGTATGGGCCCAACGATGCAACCACAGGTTTTGCGTGGAATACCGATGCCATTTCCACGACCGCAACAATTACCAACTTTCTAGAACTGTTATCCCGTGACCCAGCAGTTGCTCCGCCCCTGTTCGACTTTGAAGCCGGGCTTTGGGATGGTGTGGTGGTTCGCGAGGGTGCGGATGATCGCAACGTCGCAGCTTTCGCGGAAAGCGAGCCGGTTCGATTCGGATTTGTCGATACCAATGCGATTCCGGGCCAGTCTCAATATCTCGGTGAAATCGCGCCCAATACCCAGTCAGGAGATGAAAATCGCAGGTTAGGCTTCATTGTCAATGGTGCGGTGACTCAACGAGACGATCTTGATGTCTATTCCTTCGTGGCCGAGAGTGGAACCGAAGTGTTCCTCGATATTGATATGACGGGCAGCCAGTTGGATTCCGTTATTGAACTCATCAACGCCAATGGTGTTGTTCTGGCTTCTTCCAATGATTCGATTCTGGCCGAAACAAATGAAGCCGCTGTTTACACGGATCCCTCCATCAATTCAGACTCGGCGCAACAGCTTACAGTTGTGGGTCAGCCGTTGCCCGTTCAGCGGGTAACGATCGATCAGTCAATTGATGATGCGACTGAGGGAGATTTGCTGCTCACGCTTTCAGGTTTTGAGGATGCTGTCGTTGTTCCAGTGGAGGACTTTCAGCTCAACCCTGCGGCAGCCGTACGAGCGGCAATGATTGCTGCCTACCCAGACGAGCTGGGTACCACGGTTAGCACATTGTTGGAACGCGAAGCAACCGATGATTTTGTAATTCAGTTGGAGTTTGATGATCAGCAATTCACCGCTGATACCTTGCCCGACATTACGGTAGACGGCACCAGTGTCGTGGGTGCGGTGGTTACAGGAAGCGCGGCTGAGACGCTGTTGCTTTCGCAGTTGCAGGATGATTACAGCACGAATGTGCGGGACGCTGGTTTCCGGGTTCGCTTGCCTGGAGAATTGGGGACGCGAAATCTTTACCATGTTCGCGTGCGTAGCAGCAACACAACGGATCCGCTTGATTTTGCGACTCTGAATGATCCATCGCTGGTGCGTGATGGATTGACATCCGGCAGTTATGAAATGCAGATTCGACTGCAGGAAGAAAATGAACGGGCTGGAACCCAGATTCGCCTTTCGGATGTTCGCTTCGCCACCACCGGGTTGCAGATTATCGGTCAGCCTTTGCATTCTCCTCTGTTGGGCGAAGATTACGAAACGACTGCGAGCAATGAATCACTGGCGGAGGCCCAACCGCTGGGACTGCACAATGTTGCAGGTGACTTGATTGCCCCGAGTGGACCGCTGCAGAGCGATCAACTTGCCAAGTCATTCTCTGGACGCATTGATTCGGCAACTGATGTTGATTGGTATCGATTTGATGTGACTTACGAAAATATCACACGTGATGATGCCGCACTTTACCTGTCCACTGTGTTTGACCTCGACTACGCAAGCGGATTTGCTCGCGCAGATATGGCACTTTATGTGTTCAATGGGCGGGGCGAATTGGTCTTGATGGGTAACGACAGCAACATTGCTGATGATTTACCGGCTTCGGCCGTGGGCAATAGCACAGAAGATCTTTCTCGAGGAAGTGCTGCGGTTGAAGATCCATTCATCGGTGCGGCTGAACTCGAGGAAGGAACTTATTTCGTTGCGGTTTCAAACCAACAACAGGTTCCGCTGCCACTTGACCAGTTCTTCAACGCGAACAGCTTGAATCCACTGTTACGTGTGGAGCCTATCGATTCGGTCAAGCGGATTGTTGAGGATCGTATTGGTTCTGTAGGTGGTGGTACTGGCGATAATACAGAAACCCCAGTGCTGTTTGATGATGCAGCGATCCAGACACATTCGTTCGATGACACACTGGTTTATGTCAATACGGCGACAGGACTGTTGCTGGTCAACCCAGCAACCGGTGCTCAGTACGGAACGGTCGGTGGACTCGGTGGCCAGATTGACGATATTGCATTTCGGGCTAACGGTGAGTTGTTTGGTTACACCGCCAGTGGCGGTACCGACGATTCGACTGAATATGTCCGGATTGATACCGGCGATGGATCCTTGACAGTCATTGGCCTGACCGGGATGGAGACAAGGCATCGGGGGACCGATCCTGAAGAGCCGCTGCTGACTGAAGTCAGTAACGATGGATTCCAAGTCAATGCGATCAGTATCCGGGACTTCCAGGGTGCGGAGCGAGGTTTCCTTGTTGGTGAGCGTGCCTCCTTGCAGTTGGGATTGGATTACATCGAAAACATTCTTTATGAGTTCGATGATGCGACTGGCGAGATTCTGGGACAGACTGCTGACATTCCAGTGACCGATGCCGGGGCTGGTACTGTCCCACGGGAAATTGGGCAAATCAATACTCTGCCCGATGCCCCGTTCGCCAATCAGTTGGGTATCACCAATGCGACTGAGGTTGGTAGTAATGGAGTCGCCGTTCCAAGTCTGGTTGATGGAGACAACTTCACGTTGTCGAATGTCACTGATTTTGTGACTTTCGAGTTTGATCAGGACTTCACGCTCGTTGCGGATGGTTCCCAGCCAGTTCGCGACGGTGATGCTGTTGTCATCGATGGTGTCAAGTTCGAGTTTGGAACGGCTCAGCGGTTGCAGCTGACGGAGGTAGCTCCAACGGGATTGCTCAGCGAGGGGACGACCATCAGCATTGAGGGTGCTGAGGGGGTTACCACGTTTGAATTCGTTCGCTTGGGGGACCCAGCCGAAGACAATGTTGGCATTGCGATTGTCGATTCCATTGGCACACCACTTACGGCGGATCAGATCACTTTGGATCTGGTGGCTCAGATCAACTTGAATCTGCCGGATGTTGAAGTGATCGCAGCGGACAGCGAAGTCCACTTCTCCGAACCAGCCATTTCTTTGACTGCACTTGGCCCAGGTGTCAGTATTCTCGGATCCACAGGCTTGAGTGATCCAGCCGCCGTGCTTGTTGATGTTTCGGCAACGCTCGGTCAAGAAGAACTGATTGCGGCTTTGGCAAACGCGATTCGTGATCAGGGGCTTTCCGTGTCAGCGAATGGTGCACAGTTGAGCTTGCCCAATGCAGTTTCTCTGGTTGTCGTGCCCGACCCGGCCTTCACTCCTTCAGCGTTCACAATTACCGGAACGCCAGGTGTGGGTGCAGGCAATGTTGCTATTACTCTACTGCCGACGGACACCTTTGACGTCATTGCCACCCGCATTGCGGCGGCGGTGCAGCAAGCCAATGATGCGGGTGATTTGCCCAATGTGACCGCGGTTCCCAAGGGCAGATCCCTGACCATCCTTGGCGGTTTTGTGGGTAACTCCTCCGGTAATCTCACCGCAGGTGGATTGCCAAACGGTGGAACAATCACCGGGGTCGAGCTTGTGAATGATCTGCTTTATGCAGTCTCGAACACAGGTGGTTTGTACGAGATCAACGCTACTGAGTTGAGCGTCAGTAATGGTAATAAAAAGGTCGGTACCTACGTTACGACAGCAACAGACTTGATCGGGATCAATTTTGCCGGTTTGCGAGCCGGTCCGATGTCCGTTGAAGATGGTCGATTCAGTGAATTCCTGTTTGGTGTTACCAACAATGGTGATATTCATGCCTTCAATACGCAGGGTGAGTTGCAGCCAATTTTCTCTGGTGGCCGCTCCGTGGTTTCAACGGGCGTTGCAGGGGCGCTTGGGCTCGACTTTGCGACAGTGGACTTCAACCTTTGGCATACCACCACAACACGTGGTGGTGATCAGGGGCATGGAATTGATGCGTTGCCAAATGGCACACGTGAAGCGGTTGCTGGTGGCACAAGCCTTGCATTCAATTACGAGAACGCAACCTTTGGAGGGAACTTCCCATCCGTTTCAGAACAGCCGGTTACGGAACCGCGTTTAGACGGAACTGCCGTTGCAAGTTCATTCAACGTGCCAGGTGGTTCTCGGGGTGCGGTGGAGACCAATCCGTTTAGCCTCGAGCCGTATTCGGCCGCTGATAAGCCGACGTTGTACTACAACTATTTCGCGGCTAACGATGGTAACGATGATCGTCTTCGTGTTTATGTCATTACAGAGGATGGTGCACAGCATTTGGTGACTTCCAATACAACTGCGCGAGGCGCGGATGTCGAGGATGATGAGTTTGATGATCCAGCTGAAGAAGGTCAGTACGATGACACTATTGATGTGAAAGTCCAGCAGGCGTTTGACAATAGTGGTTCATGGCGACAGGCTCGGGTCGATCTCGGCAGCTTTGCTGGAATGGAAAATTTACAACTGCGAGTCGAGTACTCCACGGGTGGAACTGCTCTGAGTTCCTCGGATGCTCTGCGGGCTGTGAGTGGAAAAATTCTTGCCAACACCGTTGATCGGGAATTCATTGTTCAAGGGAGTCAGGTCACGGCAGGCGCCGAGACGTTTGTGATGCAGATGGCCCCAGTCGTTACCGTTCCGTCCGGTAGCCAGCTTGCCGCTCTTTATGTGGATCCTGCCGAAGTAGCATTGCTGACCATCGATGGACAGGAATATCTACTCAACGACGGGACCCGAACTCCAACCGTGGACCAGGTCGATGTCGATTTGCTCGCTAATTCCGAGCCTGGCGTTACTTTGGATCAGTTGAGTGCGACTGAAATCGCAGTGATTGTCACTGCCACGATCAACGCGAACTTGCCGTCCAATCAGGTGACTTCTGGTGTTGCCATGTCGGATGGTGAAGATGTGCCACCGGCAGCGGGGCGGAATGACTTTGTCTATGAAGCGACTTCACTGCCGTATTCAGGTGGAAACCTCACCATCGAGGGGGCAGGTCGCCTGGGGACACTGAATGGGCTTAATCCACCTACCAATGTTGATGATGTCGATTTGATGCGAGTGAATGTCGCAGCAGGAACAGTGGTCGCGGTCGATCTTGATCTGCTGGCCGATGATGTGTCACAAACGCCTATCGATTCCGTCATCCGGTTCTTTGATGCTGCTGGCAATGAATTGACAGGTGTTCCGAATCCTGCAGAAGATACCGTCCAAATGACCGCAGCCTCTGATGGATTGATTTACATCGGGTTCAGTGGAATTGGAAACGAGACCTATGATCCCCGGATTGAGGATACTGCCCAGGCTGGACAGATGGGTACTTACACGGCAACGATCAGCATGACGTTGCCAAGTGCCTACCGTGCCGATGGAAATGTGATTGAGTTTGCAGGTGGTCAACAGGAAATCATCGCTTCACAACCTGCTTTGTTCGGAGTGGTCGAAGGTGCTCCCTCTGATGCGACCAAGGTGCCTGTCAGCAGATTCATGACAGCTGCGGAAGTTGCAGTTGAGGTTCAAAGAGCGATCGCAAATCGTTTTGTTGGGGGAGAGATTGACCTCCTTCCAACTTCAGGTGCAAGTGTGCGTCTTCCTGCATTCAGCATTGTGGATGCCGGACCATTCAACTCTGAAGGTGAGCGGCATGGGGAACAGTTTGCGAGTGGTGCAATTGTTGGTACTCGCGATAACGCGCATGAGGGAATCTATCTCGATGACTTTGTGATTGCACCAGCCGAACGCGGTGAGGTTGTTACTGGTTCCAATGTGGTAGACACCGCGTTCGTCACTGATTCGCGGCCCGCGTTCTCGACCCCAGCTGACCCAACTTCGGGGTTGGTGACCGGGTCCTACAGCGTCGAAATTCGTGATGGTAGTGAGTATGTAAATTCTCTCGACAGCGAGCAGTTCCGAGCATTCGATACGAATGAAAGACTGTCGGAATCTGTAACCATCTCGGCATTAGGAGCAGCGGAGATCAGTGACGGTGACACATTTACGCTTTCAGACGGACGTTCAGAAGTCGTCTTTGAGTTCGAACAGGTCGACTTGGGTAATGGCGTTGCACCGGGCAGAGTGGCTGTGCCGTTCACCCTTGAAAAATTGGATCTGAGCTCCGGATTCGAACGCGCAGAAACGGCTGCTGAGGTAGCAAGAAATATTGTCACTGCAGTCAACAGAACCGATGTTCAGGCTGTCCTTCAGATCCCGGCTATGCTTGCTGGAGGAATCGATAGCCCAGAGGGGAATCGTATTGATCTGGTGGGGGAAGTTGTCGTTGGTAATCCGGTTGGCGTTCTTGCCTCCGTGGATCAGACACGTTTCCGCGGTGACCAGAATCGTGTCCGTGAAAGTCAAGGTGTGGTCCTTGTAGAGAACAGTCGCTTCCTGTTCAACGAAGAGCACGGAATCGTGATCGATCATGGATTTGCTGCGGAGGTGGATGGACAGATCACACCAGTGGTCACAAGGTACCCTCGAAACCTCGTAGAGTTGAACACCGAGAATCTTGCCAGTGGTGTTGTCGTGCAAAGCAACGTGTTGGCCTTCAATGATATTGGAGGGCTGAAAATTGTCGGTGTTCCACAGGGTGCCGGAGAAACGTTGCGTGATCCAGTCTGGTACGATCGAATTGTCAACAACACCATCATTGGTGGAGACATTTCTCCTGGTCGTACTGCGCCGCCTGAGTCGTTTAATGGAATTCTGTTCCCTTCGGGTGTTGTGTCGTTCGCAGACTCTGTGGTTGATTACGACCCAACCGCCGGCGGAATCCCGCCAATTACCATTCATCAAAATCCTGCCAATGCTCTGGGAGTTCCCGATGCTCCTGGTATTGGGCCTGAGCCTGATGACGGTACTGAAACCGTGTCACTCGGCTTTGGTGGCACATTGACGTTGCAGTTTGTCGATAACCTGTTGGCAGGTAACGGTAGTCCTCAGCCGGATCTGGTGGTCTTTGAGTCCGGCGAAATCGAGTCGGTTCTGGTTGAGATCAGTCGCGACGGGACGACATTCTTTGATGTCGGAGTCGTCGGTGGACTCTCCAACACTTTGGATATTGATGCTTACGGCTTTGGTGTTCAGGACCGCTTCGCTTTTGTGAGGGTGACGGATCTCCGTCAAGGCGATCCAAATAGCACCTCTGCAGGAGCTGATATTGATGCGATTGGCGCCATCAGTTCTGCTTCGGTGGAAGCGTATACTCCCAATGGTATCGGCGTGGAGTTGACCGGTAATGCGGCCCCTGTTCTGCTCAATAACATCATTTCGAATTCGGATGTTGGCATCGAATTGGACCCGAATTACGACGTCCCATTGTTGGGGGGCAATTCCTACTATCGTAATACTCAAAACGTAACGACCGATGCGAGCGTGGGGCAATTTGCTCAGGAATTGACCGACGCCGAAGTCGTGTTTGTGGGTGCACCGACACTTGTGTTCGCGCCCGCTGCTAATGCCTCGATCATTGACAGTTCCATTGACTCGCTTGAAGACCGGGCAAGTCTGACCACTGTCAAGAATCCGCTGGGACTTCCACCTTCGCCAATCATTGCTCCAGATTTTGATGTCAACGGCCAGTTACGCGTCGATGACCCCACCGTCCAAACGCCCAATGGTCTTGGTGAGCTTGTCTTCAAAGACAGAGGAGCATTTGACCGCGGTGATGTGGTTGGCCCACGAGTGGTTCTGCTAACACCAAGTGCACCAAGTCTGGGACCTGATGCCGGAGTCGCAGAGGTGAAAGGCGAAATTCCGGGATTCTTCGAAATTCAATTGATTGATGGTATCGCTCCGGCGGACGTTGTTCCCGGTACTGGAATCGATGACTACAGCATTTCCAGTCAGTCGGTCTTGTTACTCAAAGATGGCGTGGCACAAGTCGAAGGGCTTGATTACCGCTTTGGTTACCACCCAAGCACGAACGTCATTCGCCTGACACCAATTGCTGGTGTATGGGAGTCGGCTTCTACCTACGTCATCCGTATGATCGACTCGACAGATGCCATCGTTAGCGCAAACAAGGGGATTACCTACAGAGATGGCGATCGATTAAATATTATCGACTCTGAAGGCAATACATCGACCTTTGAGTATGAAACAGGCTTGACCCTCAGTATCAATCCACTGTTGATTGATCTGGGTCTGTCAGACGGTCTTACCATCGCAGTGTTTGATGGTGTTTCAACCGTCACCTTCGAGCTTGATGATGATGATGTCAGCGATGAACTCAACACTGCGATTCCAGTTCCAAGTACTGTCGGGATTCTGGCAGCGTCGCTCGCTGATGCAATCAATGCCTCGAGTTTGAATCTGACCTCCATCGCTGTTGAAAACTCGGTTCAGTTGCTTGGTTCTGATCCACTTTCCAGTGTCACGCCAAGTAGTGCCCTGATTTCCGTTCAGGGAGAGATCGGAGTATCACCCGGGTTCGGATTGAGAATTCCGAACGATGGCACTGGTATCTCTGATACGCTGGAAGAAGGTCAGACATTCAGTGTGCGTCAGGGCTCGCTCAATAACATCACCTTTGAGTTTGATAGTGATAACAATGTCGAAAGCAATGATGCCGGTGTGCCAAACATTGCGATTCCTTTCTCTGAGGTATCGACTCTTGATGGCCTCGCAGAAGCGATTGCCCTTGCAATCGGTGGTGCCCCGCTCGGACTTGATCCATTCAATGTCGGGTCAGGCCAGATTACGCTTGGGGGAGATGCCAACTACTCACTTGACCTGAGTCAAACGGTGTTGACCCAAATTGGTGTGCCCGGTGAAGCAGCCAGTACGCCAGTGGTGATCGAAATTGATTCCAGTGATGATGAAAATGCATTGGTTATCGCGGCAGCCATTGAAGGAGCAGCGCTCCCCGGAGTGGTTCCGTCGGTCGTTGATCGGCAGATCTTCCTCGAAGGTACAGCGGGAGTCAGCGGTGTTGGTGCCGTTGAAGTCATTCCTGTCCGTGACGAAGTTGGTAATCTGCTTCAGAGCAATCAAGTCAATGGTCGTACAGAACTGATTATCTATGTTGGCGGTGGCTACGACTATGGAGACGCACCAGGTCCCTACTTGACCACAATGGCGGACGGCGGACCACGCCACGGCGTTGAACAGGGTTTTGCTCTCTCACCGGTTGGAAGTGATCGGGCGATTACGGCTGACAGCGAGCCACGCTTGGATAACCTTGACGAAGATAATGGCGTGATTGTTACCAGTCCACTGCAATCCGGATTCACTGGAAACTTCCAGGTTTCGGTTACCAACGAAGACAATCGTGATTTCTATCTCGATGCCTGGTTCGATTGGGACCGAAGTGGTACGTTTGACGCCGACGAGGTGAGCCGATACGGATCCGTATCGGCTCCGGGTATCATCCCGATTTCTGCGGGTGATACGACAATTGGAATCAGTATCCCCAGCGACAGTGAGATAGGGGAAATCTATTCACGTTTCCGTTTGAGTGAAGTTGCCGATCTGGGACCCAATGGCGATGCTGCATCCGGTGAAGTGGAAGATTGGGCACTGACAGTCGCAGCGAACCCTTACCAAAATCCGTCGGAGAATACCGACGTCAATGCTTCAGGCGCAACCACTCCGATCGATGGTCTGCAGATTATCAATGCTCTGGCACGTAATGGTGGAAGTAGCATCTTCCTTGACGTACTGCCGTTACCCGCGAATCTTCCTACCTATCCAGATGTGAATACTGATGGAAAAATCAGTACGTTGGATGCTTTGGGAGTCATCAACTATCTTTCAACACTCTACAACTCCGGTAGCGGTGAGGGAGAAGCAAGTTCCTTTGTGCCCGTTGCTGGGGGTGTCATGGCATCCGGAGCAACAGTGATTGGCGATGATCTGATCCGCCGCGAGGCTGAGCGGTCAACTGTTGAAACGAATGCGGTAACATCAAAATCGTCAGTGAGTGTGTTTGATAATCCAGCTGTGGTTGATCTTGAAGATGTCGTTGATTCATTGGCAATCGATGCGGCAAGTGCTCGAGAGGCAGACGAGACAAGTTCGATTGATGCAATCTTTGCTTCGCTTTGATTCGCTTTGCTTCGCTTTGATTCGGCGGAGCGGTGGTTCAGTCGATGCTTGGTGACAGTGGATGGCGATCTGTCTGCTCGCGTTTCATTTGAAGGAATTTTCAGCTTCGAAGCAGGCCAAATCGCTGCAATCGCAGCTTTGATAATGACTTTTCGCGGTTTTTTCTGGCCCCATTCGTTGGGATTTTGAAATTCGGGGGTGATTTTTCGAGACAAACCTCCGTCTTTTGAATCTAACCCCCGTTCGCCCGAGTGAATACGACGTGTATTCCCATGGCCTTCTAAGGTCGTATTAATCCAGTATTCCATGAAAAAGTATCGCTCAAAATCGAAAGGCAGAGACCGAAGGTCGTTTCGACGTTTGAGAGTGGAATCGCTCGAGCATCGTCGCTTGTTGACCGCAACGCCACTTGGCGTGACACCGCTGGATACAGGGGAATTCCTGCTGGGCAGTGTGGCAGTGACTCCGGTGCTGTTTGAAAGCAATGGGACGATCGACCCCGAATCACAAAATTGGACAGCTGCGGAAATTGATCAATCGCTGGCCAGAATTGGCGAAGGTGTGAATTGGTGGAGCGATACTCTCGATCAGCTCAACACGGTCCATACCATTGATTTTGTGTTTGACAATGATTTCGCGCTCAGCCCATTTGAGACAAGTTATGAGCCGATCGATCGGATTAGCAATAATTTCAATCTCTATGTGGGCGACTTTCTGACGGCTCAGGGGTTTGGGAATGTGAGCAGCATTGAGGAGGGGATGAAGCAATTCAATGCCCACCAGCGGGAACAGATGGGAACGGATTGGTCCTTCACCATCTTCATGGTTGATTCATCCGATGATCCCGATGGCCAGTTTTTGTCGGGTGGCTTTTTCCAAACCGCTTTCGCGTACGCGGGTGGGTTGTTCATGGTCACACCGTCGACCCGACCGGCCTCTACCATCGCGCATGAGATGGGGCACATATTCTGGGCGAGGGATGAGTATCCTGGTGGTGGATCGTGGACGGATCGTCGAGGCTACTACGATTCCCAGAACCTCAATGCGGCTGATAATCCAACGCCAGGATTTGTTCAGGAAGACAGTATCATGAGTAGTGGTATGGTGCTGGCGAATGCCTATGCTGCGAATGAGAGCCCGGATTCTACTTTGGCCATGATCGGTTGGCGCGACACCGATGGCGATGGGGTTTTTGATCTCGCAGATGTACCCTTGGAACTTACGGGCGAGGGTTACTTTGATGCTGCATCGTCGAATTACCGCTTCACTGGCTCAGCTTCCGCTGTACCTTTGATGAATCAGAACTCGTCAGGGCCGCAGAGTGATATCACGCTGAATCGAGTCAGCCAGCTTCAGTATCGCTTGGACGGAGGAGCGTGGGTTACGGTGTCCCAGCCCGACCAACAGAAAGTTGACTTTGATGTGACCATCACACTTGGGCAGCCTTTCTCCTCAATCCAATGGCGAGTGGTTGATGATGTGACCGGGGTGACGAGTGTTGTGATTGATGGGAATGCGGCTCTGCCGGCTTATGCCCAGACCAGTGGGTCGGGAGTCGTTTTTCTCGATGATGACGCCAACGATCAACGTGATTCCTCGGAACAGGTCCTCATCGGCACAACGGTTGACATTAAGAATGCGGATGGAAGTGAGGTTGTTTTCAACGAGGTTGGGGCATCAACTTATCCGCTTGGCTTTCTGCCCTCTAATCTGCCAAATGTCACCTTGGCCTCCCAGCATCCCAGTCTGAATCTGGTCTCAGTTGGTGACTTGGGAACAACTGGTGTCCGAGTATTTCAGCAATTTGACTCAAGTTTTGGCCCCCTCGTGTTGCGGGATACCTGGACTCAGGATCAACCGCTGAGTGCAACTTTTGATTTGCCGGTGGGAGAGGTTGTTGTTGATGTTCATGGAGCCATTGCGGGTAGCTTTGTCAGAATTGAGGCAAAGGATTCCCTGGGAAACCTACTGCAACGTACCACCAGTGAGCTCATTGCATCGGGAGTTTCCAAGACCGTTCGAGTGAACGATCCGCTCGGCAGAATTGCCAGTGTGTTGGTATACGGTCATGCGGAGACGCAGGCCTTGATCACTGGAATCAGTTTTGGCACCAATCCGGTCCTCAGCACTGGACCCAGTGGTGGTTGGCGGTTTGAAAACCTGCCCACCGGTCAATACACCGTCGATATTACCCCAGAGCTCTTGATTCATCAGGTGGATCAATCGAGTTTCACGATTGATGTGACCGCCAGTGGAAGTGGGTTTGTTCAATCAGCCGCCAGTCGTGTTGACTGTCCTCGTTTCAACGCGACACTTCCCGAAGATGTCAATGCTAGTGGCGATGTGACGGTGCTCGATGCTCTAGTGGTCATCAACGATATCGCTCGTGAGGGGGCAAGGATTCTGCAGGCCGATGAACTGCTGACGACTTTCATTGATGTCACCAATGACGGACGTGTGTCGAGTTTGGATGCGCTTCGGGTTCTCAATCGACTGAGCTTGATTTCCGGCGGTGGTGAGGGTGAAGCGGCAAGTTTCGCGTCTGCCTTGGAACCCGAGGCCAATGACAGGAGAGCCGCCGGTTCTGATCTCTACTTTCAAGCCTTTCCCTCGTGTTTCGTTGCTAAAGTACATCGCCAACCCATTGGGGGGGTGTTGAACTATGAGGATTCTTACAGGGGTTCCGAAAGTATCGGTAGGAAGAATGCCGATACCCCCCTCTACGGACCGCTGCAACAGGTAGGGTCCGTAAATGAAATCATGGTTTTTCCGCTCAGTACGGTAGAAATGCCAGTTGAGGCTGATTCGGGTCAGGTCGAAGTTGGGCATCCAGATAAGCATTTGGGTCCAACGATTGCCCCGCAATTGCCAGAATAATCGGAACCTTTTTCCTGCTTGTTGGTCTAAAGGCCAGTCGGGTTTTTGCGCCCACGGTGAACGGACTCGCAAGTTGAGAAAATGGATGATTTGAGTAGGATATATCGGGGGCGTATGGCTCTTGATTTGAAATGTTTAGGGCTTCGGGTTGCTTGGCGGCTCGAAGCATCGAGGTTCGGTTTGCCGACAATTTCCCACACGATCCCCGCATCTTGTCGAGAAAATAGATGAGAAATTTGCGTAAATTACTTTCCCGTGGCCTGAAGTCCGGTTCTAGCAAGCGTCGCAGGTCTGCGAAGCGGTCACGGAACCAAGCTTCAGTGGGGCGGCAACTTTCCAGTGAAGCTCTGGAGAAGCGTGAACTGCTGGCTGGTGATGTGGTTGAGAATGTGAATCACAACTATCACACGGCGTACGACGTCAACGCGGATTATCAGATCACCGTGGGCGATGCGCTGGCGGTGCTCAACAAGCTTGGGCAGATTGGATCTGAGGGTGAGGCCGCGCCCGATAGTGACGAATACAATGTCTATGTCGACACCAACAACGATGATAAGATTACTCCCGCAGATGCGCTTGGCGTGATCAACGCTATCGGACGCGGTGAGGGAGTGGGCGAACTTGTTGAGATGTTCCTGAGTCCGCGGACCGCAGACGATCTTGAGATGACACCCGTCAATGGTGAGTACAACATTGCCGTTGGGGAAAAGTTCAACCTCGAAATCGCTTACAGCGATTTGAGAACGGGCACTGAGGCAAAAGGTGCTTTTCAGATCAGAGCTGATGTGACATCAAGTTTGCCCGATTACCTCGCACCAGTGATGACCGAAACGCAACGGTTTCGTTTTGATCAGGGTGTATTCTCCGATCCCTCGTTACAGAGTGTAACATTCACTCAAGAAGGTACAGGGACAAGCTACGTTTCGCCGGCTGTGGATTTCCAAACGAATACGTTCATTGAAGTTGTGAATGCAATGAATTCCTTTGGATACACCTTCAATACCGATTACAAATACACGCCAGGTCTTGAGTTTTCTGATGGAGACCAGGGCTTCCTGCTCCAATGGACTGGCGCAACTTATGATGATGTTGATGTGCCTGACATTCTTGTCAGCATCCAGCAAAGTGGTGGAACGTTGCTGGAGGCAAGCATGGCGGAGTTTTCTCCCTATCTGGAAGGACCAGATGGGACGATGGGAACTGCCGACGATGTCCCCAATTCTGATGCGGTGCAGTTCAATCTTGACTTGGGAGTACGTACTTGGAGTCAAACGTATCTCCTTTTGGGAGGACTGCCAAATGCACCCTACTACAACGGGCTTAATACCGGAGAGTTTGACACACAGCGAGACGCCGTTCCATCGCGACCCGGATTCATCAAAACGGGTGGAGTCGGTGGGCTTAATCCGCAGGGTGTCAAAGGTTTTGATTCTGGGTTTGTTGGTGCGACCCCCAACGATGCCTTCAGTTTGCCTGTCAAGCTGGTCCAGCCAGTGCAGGGTCTGATCCTGAACGTGACGCCGTCTTTTGATTTAGATCCCGAGGCGCTGCTTCTGTATGGGGAGCAATCGCCCTTAGGCCCCTCTGACGTGGTTCTGGATTCGTACGATGGTACGGGTACTCCTACAGACACGGGAGTCGCTGGTGTTGCTCACATCATCATCAATGGAATTGGTGAGAATCGTGACCCCGAAGTCAGTGGTCCTATCACGCAGTCACTCACGCAGAACGATAGTCTGACGAATATTGATTTATTGGAATTTGCATCTGACCCCGACAATAATGCGTTGTCGATTGACGTCGGTAGCGTGAATTTTACTGGTAACCTGGCGGGGGTCCATGTTTCCAATAATGAAGCAATCGTTGATCCAAGCTTCTATTCATTCCTCGCTGCGTCAGAGCAGGAGGTCGTCACGATCAGTTACGATATCGTTGATGGTGCTGGCGGATCAGTGGCCCAAACGGCGACGATCACCCTTACAGGGGTCAATGACCCGGCAACTGGGATCACTGGAGATACCACTGGCAGCGTCACTGAGGATGGGACACTCGTTGCCAATGGCTTGCTCACTGTCGCCGATCTTGACGCGGGTGAAGATGAAGTGCAGCCACAAACAAATGTTAGCGGCACTTATGGAATTTTCTCCATCGATGCTGCCGGATCTTGGACTTACTCACTGAACAATGCTGACTTGGTGGTTCAGGCATTGGCGGCCGGTGCCGCACCCGTAGATACGTTTGCTGTTTTGTCAAAAGATGGTGCGATTTCGGTCGACGTTATCGTTACGATCAACGGCACCAATGATGCCCCAACCAAGGGGGCGCCTGTAACAGCGACCTTCAGCGAGGAACAGCCAGTCACTTCAGTTGACTTATTAACCGGGGCATCGGATGTAGATCAGGGTGATGTTCTGAGTGTCGCAAACTATGCGGTCACAAGTGGAGACGCTGTGGGTGTTTCCCAGAACGGCAATAATGTGGATGTTGTTCCCGGAGCCTATGGGGCGCTCGAAGATGGCCAGTCTGAGGTCATTGTTCTGAATTACGATATTGTTGATGGGAACGGTGGCTCGGTCGGGCAGACCGCCACTATCACTGTTACGGGAGTGTCCAATTTCTCTCCTGTCATTACGATCGAAGTGGGTGATGGGGTTGTTGGTACAGTCAACGAACTGGCTGCCACACCTTCGACAACCACCGCGATCAGCAGTCCCACGGGAAGCATTGTCGGTGCTGATACAGTTGGCCCCGGAGTTGGGTATAACTACGGCTGGCAGTTCACAGTCGACCAACCAGTCAAAATCTCTGAACTCGGTGCATTTGTTGGCACTAACTTTGAGTCTGCCAATGACTTAGCGCCAGACCCGGACATTATCAGGGTTGGATTGTGGGATGTGTCCACGGGACAGCGATTGACCTATGTGGATTTGGGACGCGATACGTATGGCGGGCAACAAGGACAATTCGTTTACAAATCGGTGAATCCTGTCCCGCTTCAAGTAGGCGACTCCTACAGGATTAGCGTCGCATCCACGTCAACTCCGCTCGAGTTCAGCACGGATGTCACCGCCCAGACGATGGAAGGCACTGGGATCTTCTCCGGCTTCCAGGGTGGATTGGTGGGGCAGTCCGAAGGCGCCGATCAGTATCCCAGTACGGTGGTCGCAGGAAATTCGGGTGGCTTTGTGGGCGGCAACTTCATGTGGTTTGAGGATCTGCCTCAAACCGCTACGGACACATTGAGTTTCTCCGATGCTGATCCTGCTGATACGCATTCAGTCAATACACAGGAGACTGGATCAGACTATATCGGCACGTTCTCAGCGACCCTTACGCCCGCGGTGAGTGGTCTGAATGGCGAAGTGGAGTGGAGCTTCAGTGCTCTTGACGCTGAGCTGGACGAACTTGCCAAGGACGAGGTCAGGTTACAGATCTATGATGTAACGGTTACAGACAGCAACAACGGCTCCGATGTCGAACAGGTTACCATCACACTCAATGGAGTGAATGACCAACCGCTGGTCACAGAACCGATTTCACGAGTTTTCAACTCGGGGATGGCGAGCGAGAATATCGACTTGCTGACTGGAGCAAGTGATGTCGACGGTGACACGATTAGTGTCGGAGTTGGTTCCGTCAGCGTTGCGGGTGATGATCAAAGTGGAGTTTCGGTAGATGAAGTCAATAGTCGTGTGACGGTCACGCCCGGTGCTTACGCTTCGCTCAATGCGGGCGAGAAGGAGATTGTCGAGATCACCTACACCATTGTGGATGACAATGGAGGCGTCGTTGAACAGACTGCCACACTCACTTTCAATGGCATCAATGACCCACCTACGCCGGGTTCACCAATTTCCGCAACTTTCAATCAGAACGACAATGTGTCAGTTGTCAGTCTGATCACTGGTGCGACTGATCCCGAGAATGATGTTCTGACGGTCGATCAGGTTGCCTATAATCCTGCGAACCCCGTCGGGTTCCAGATTGTCAGTAACGACTCGGTTGAGGTGACACCTGCGGAGTACGTTTCGCTCAGCGTTGGTCAGGACGCAGTGGTACAGATTAACTATGTCATTGATGATGGCAATGGAAACCAGACCCCGGTACAGACGGCTACCATCACTATCACGGGTCTGAATGATGCTGCCACAATCACAGGAGATACGAGCGGTGCGGTTGTCGAAGATACTGCGTTAACCGGCGGTCAGCTGACGGAAACTGGAACGTTGACAGTAAATGATGTCGACGCAGGGCAGGCAATTTTCTCCACTTCGGTAACTGGTCAGGCTGGTAACCTCGGATCGCTGGTCATCACCGAAGCGGGTGTGTGGTCTTATACTCTGGACAACAGTTTGCCGTCTGTTCAGGAGTTGGCAGCGGGAGTCCAGATCACGGATTCATTTACCGTCGTATCATTCGATGGTACCGCGACAGAGAACATTGTGATTACGATTACGGGCGTGAACGACGCCGCAACGATCACTGGAAATAACGAGGGTGGAGTCACCGAGGATGATTCGGATCCTACTCTGACCACTTCTGGAAACCTCAGTGTCACTGATGTCGATGCTGGTGAGGCTGTTTTCGACGCGGTGGTAATCGACGTTGACTCGCCTTTGGGGGCTCTGACTATCGATGCTGCGGGTGCGTGGAACTATTCGCTTGATAACACACTACCCGCTGTTCAGTCGCTGCCAGCTGCTGCAACCTTAGTGGACAAATTCGAAGTCAAGTCATTCGATCAGAGTGCAACAGAAACCGTCACCGTGACCATTACCGGAATCAATGATGTTCCAGTCTTTGGCGGTGGTGTTGAAGGTGATGTTCAAGAAGATGATAATGCGACACTGACGACCGCAGGTTCGCTGACGATCAGTGATGTGGATACCGGTGAGTCATTTGTTGATACCGCAGTGTCCTCCGGCGTGACGCTTGGAACACTGACGATTGATGTCAACGGCAACTGGACTTATCAAGTTGATAACTCAACTCCTGAGATACAGGCCCTGGTGGAAAATGACGAAATTATAGAAGACTTCACCATCACTTCGCTCGATGGAAGTGAAACCCAGATCGTCAGCATCAAAATCTTAGGTACAAACGATGTTCCCGAGACAGTTGTAGATGAACGTCTGGCTTTGAAAGATGATACGGTAGGGATTTTGGTTGATGTCCTGGCCAACGATAACGCGGGAGCCGGTGGCTTGGAAATCCAGACCATCAGCCTCAGCAGTAACCCTGACTTGTCAGAAACTGCGACTGCTGGTGTAGTGGGTGGTTCTGCTGTTATCGAAGATGGGAAGATTCGTTACATACCAAATGCGGGATTTGAAGGTACCGCAACGATCACCTACGAAATCGTTGATGCTGGTGGTCTTACGGCGGACGGGACCTTGACGGTTGAGGTGGTTGACTTTGTACCTTCCACGCTTGGTGGTAGTGTGTTTGTCGACCACGTCGAGAATTTCCGCGATGTACGCGATAATGGTGCGGATCCGATTCGGAACGGGATCAAGGAGGACGATGAGAAGGGTTTCGCGAGCGTTCGAATCAAATTGGTTTCAACGAACAATTACACCGGCAGTCTAATTGAACGCGAAGTGCTGACCGATGCAGAGGGTGACTTCGAATTCACGAATGTCGTGCCCGGCGTGTATAAGGTTGTTTACGAACATCCAGAGCAGGTCAGGTACGAAGGCTCGGGTGAATATGATATGACGATTCCCGCTTTGGGAGACGTTCAGCGTAATGATTTCAACTTTGGGTTGATTGGGACTCAGGGAGCAGCGATGGCCAGCGTGGGCTTGCTTGCATCCAGCTACCTCCGCACGGATGCCACAATCTCGCAGATCTCAGACGGGGGACGAGAGGGTGGTTTGGTCTGTCTGGATTCGACTGGACAGCAGAGTTTCCTTGTGTTGGGTTCCGGATTTGAAGGTGTTACGTTCGCCGAACTTGAACTCAACACAACACAAGATGCCGCGTTATTGACGCTGTTGACTGAACAGGGTGACTTGCTTTCGACAATCCTCACTGAGGAGTATTTCGTCGTCAGTAATGATCAATGCGGAATTCAGTTCTTCGGCAGTTTGAATGACCACTTCTTCACAGAAGCTGGTTCAACCAACGGTACGACTTTTGACAACACCCGCACTGCCGTTGATGACTTCCAGGATAATAATAGTCAGGACTAGGCGTTCGGCATCGTCTGGACAGAATTTGGGTTTGTCTTCATGACGGACCTCTGCCCCATTGGATCTCTCCGAGCCCGAAACGCTGGTTTCGGGCTTTTTTCATGGTTGAATTATTTTCGGCCGGGAGTTTTCGCATGCATGAAATTCATCTCAGGCGACCTTGGAATCGGTTTTCCGTTCTGGATTTGCAGCCAGTTGTGGTTGATGTGCCGGACGTGAGTCCCCGAACCGGTTCGTCGAAGGCTGCAGGTGATCGGGTGAGTTATCAACGTGGTTTCAATTCACCCACTGGTTTGAGTGGGACCGACATGATTTGCTTGTGTATTTCTGAATGGCTAGGGAAGCTGGAATCTGTACGAGTCAATGACACACTGTTTTCTCATGCAGTTGCGCCGCTGGTAGTCGATCTTTCAAAAATTCTCCTCGGATTCAATCAGATCGAGATAATCCTCACCTCCGATTCCGCAGTGATGCCCCGTCTGACAGGCAAGGTGGTGCTGAGGATTTAGGAGGGTTTGAGCTGAGTAGCCTTGTAGGGACTTCACTCACCGTTGCCCCGATGATCACTCGACTGTGTGAACGACCATCAGGTTGTGTGCCTTATCAACCACTCCAGTGCCAGTGACAAAAACGATGTGGTCGTTTTTTCGAAGGTTTGTGTGCGCGTGTCCCCAGCGGCACATTTGGTCGATGAAACGCGATGTGTTTTCCAGTTGCAGTGACTCAAGAGGCTTGATGCCCCAAAGCAAATTCATGCGTCTTAGGGTCGATTGGGATTCACTGGCCCCAACTGTGGGAATGAGGCTGCGGCTTTGGCTGTTGACCCAAGCTGTATTTCCGCTGCGAGTTGCAATGACGATGAGTTTGGCTTCAATGGTTTCTGCCACGTGGGTCGCCGCTTGAGTGACGGCACTGGTAATGGGGTGAACCCGGTAGCTCAGTTGATGATTTCTATCCGCGTCACGCATCATTTCCTGTTCAGTGCATTTCATGATACGGCTCATCATGGTCACTGCGAGTACAGGATGATCACCGATTGCCGTTTCGCCACTCAGCATGCAGGCGTCTGCACCATCGAGGATGGCGTTGGCAACGTCACTGGCTTCGGCACGAGTGGGTCTTGTGCTGGTATGCATGGACTCGAGCATTTGGGTAGCAACAATCACCGGTTTCATTTTCTCTCGGCAAACCTGAATGATGCGTTTTTGTGCTACGGGTGTCTTGGCGACATCAATTTCGACCCCCAAGTCACCTCTGGCTACCATGATGCCATCGGCGCTTTCGACGATTTGTTCAAGTTGCTCAAGGGCTTCGGGTTTTTCGATTTTTGCGATGACCAGAGCATTTGAACCGTTGGAATGAAGGAGTTCTTTGAGCTGTCGCACATCATCTGCGGTTCTGACAAATGACAGACTGATGAAGTCGATTTCATTGTGGGCTGCCCAAATGGCATTCTTGATGTCACGTTCAAGCAGTGCAGGCACCGAAAGCTGGACACCCGGGAGGTTGATTCCTTGTCTGCTACGTATGCTTCCGCCTCCGGTAACAACACACTCTGCACGATCTGCTTGAACTTGTTCAACCTGTAATGACACGGTGCCATCAGCCAGCATGACACGGTCACCCGGTTGCAGTTCTTCGATCAACCGTTCATAGGTACTTGTGACTTCTGTTGGTTGATCAGTTGCTTCTGTGACGAAGGTAAGCTTCGTGCCTTCTTCGCAGATTAACGGGTCATGATTCAGTTGGCCCAGTCTGATTTTGGGACCAGCAAGATCCAGCAGAATTCCAACCGGAAAGCCACACTTCCTGGATGCTTCCCGGATACGAGCCACGATGATCTCGTGTTGTTCACGATCTCCGTGGGCTGTGTTGATTCGGAAAATATCCACCCCGGCCTCGATTAGTTCTTCAATCTGAGGTGTGTCATCGCAGGCAGGTCCAACGGTGGCAACGATTTTGGTGCATGGTTCATCAAGAGAGGGCCGGGGCATCAATAAACTCGACAAGTGATGGTGATGGGCGATGATTCGTGGTAGCACCGGTGCTTGAAGTTTCAGACTGGATTCCAGCAAGAAAGGCAAAGCAGTGATACCGGACCGCGTCTGATCGTACTAAAATTTGACCACTGGGCATTGCCCATTTATCCATTCAAACCTCTTTTACTGTGGATTCATGGTTTCTGATCGACTTCCGGTCGTGCTCGTCACTGGTGGTTCAGCTGGTTTGGGATTCGTGATTGCACGAAAACTCTTGAAGGCTGAATATTGCGTTGTGATCGTAGGACGAGATTCTGAACGATTGAACGATGCGATGAGCCGCTTGGATCCAGAGGGAACGCTGTGCCATTCAGGTAGTGTCAAACGACGCTTGGCTTGTTTTTCCTGTGACCTCACGGATGCTGCTGCTGTCGAGCGACTTATTGCTGATACGCTGGAAACATTTGAGAGGTTGGATGTTTTGGTGAACTGCGTTGGGGCCAGTGATCGAGGCTTGATCGAAGCTTTGGAAATTGATCGGGCCGAGTTTCTATTTCGTCAAAACGTCATCACTGCCCTGCTCTGTTCGCAAAAAGCTCTGGATGCTCTGGAAGCAACTGGCGGCATGATTGTGAATATTGGATCGCTTGCGTCGAAGGTCGGTGCTCGGTACATCGGTGCGTACTCGATGGCCAAGCATGCACTGGCTGGTATGACACAGCAGTTGAGGTTGGAATTGAAACCGCGAGGCGTTCATGTCTGTCTGGTTAGCCCCGGACCGATTCGTCGTGAGGATGAGGGGAATCGGTATCAAAAATCCATTGATGGCCTGCCAGCTCAGGCGGCTAAACCTGGTGGCGGAACGCGGGTCAAAGGCTTGCCGCCCGAGCGTGTCGCGGATGCTGTTCTGGATGCAATAAAACACCGCAAGCCAGATGTCGTGTTGCCGCGATATCTTCGTTTACTGATCATGCTGGGTCATGCATCCCCACGTTTGGGTGACTGGTTGCTTCTTAAATTTACATCACCCAAAGATGATCCAAGTGACTGATTGGAACTGCATGCCGACTCAAACGGATCTCGGTACACGAGGCGATGTCTGATTGCTGTTTGCGTGTCGATCGGTTGCGTGCCGATCGTTTGCGTGTCGATCGTTTGCGTGCCTGCGCCGGGGCTCTGCCGACAAATCAGTCCGCGGTTTCTTCGTAAATCGGCAAGTGACGATAGTAGACTTCCAGATTCAGAAGGTTCATGGTGGTGACGTAGAGACGTCCAGCGTGAGCAGACCAGCGGTCCGGAATGGCTCCAGCAGGTTCCCAGCTACCTGCATTCACTCCTTCTTTGACTTGACTTTCGATCAGAATCGGGTTCAGCGCCCGATTCCAACGATCCCAATATTCACCACCCATATGAAACATGACTTGGGTGGCGTAGTACCAATAGTACGTGTCTTTTTGGGGTGATTCAACGGTGCCCACTTGAGGTGGGTATTGCAGCAGATACTCGGCAGCGGATTTCATTACTTTGTTGTCGCGTCGCCAGCCCGAGTACATCCGCATCAGCATCCCGACGGCGGTCATGGTCGGCGTAGCCATGCGTCCATGTCGCTGAGTTGGGGTGTCTGGAGCGAAAGGGTTGTACCGGTAGCGATCGGGTTGTTGCGGTACCTGTGACAAGCCCAGCCAGCGTTGAATTCCCTGGTAGGTTTTCTCTGGCACTTCCAAACCGGATAGCTGGCCACTCTTCAATGCCATCATCATCCAGCCGGTAACACTTGTGTCTGAACTGACTTGGGCTGTGTATCGCCATCCTCCACGCTGGTCGTGCTGGGTATTGACAATGAAGTTAAGGCAACGCTGGGCAGGATCCTTGAGCTCAGGATCCTGTGTCATTCCGTACGCTTCACACATTGCCAAAGCCGCAATCCCATGACTGTAAAATGCTACATTTCGATTGCTGATAGCATTTTCGGGAACGTACAAATCGCCATTGGGCTGCTGTTTGTTGATAAGAAACTCGAGACCGCGACTGATGGTGCCGGCGTATTGATGTTGGCGGTGGGTGTAACCCGCTCCTTGAAACGCCAGCAGGCATAGTCCAGTAGCTGCGGTGTTGCTTCGTAGCAGAACGTTTTCTCCGTGTCCTTGCAGCGACCAGCTACCATCATCGTTTTGGGTACTGGCCAGATAGGACAAGCCAATTTCAATTGCTTCTTCTGTTTCAGGGCCAACATCCCCTGCAGCAGTGGCGGGTGCACCGCCTTTTGTTCGCATCACTCTTCGGTTGAACGACTCGACGGAAGCCACCTGCGTGCCAAATGGGGTCGCCGGCCCACCAAGGTTGCGTCGGGGACGCTGGCCGCGTGAAAAATCAACGACTGTGATTTCGGGTTGGGTTTCGGATGGGATGATGCCAACCCGGCCATCAGCGAGCGTTGTAATTCCGGCAGGTCCTTCATCCACCATCACGTCGAGTTTGGGGCCACCTGCAGACGCTATCCTGGTGCTTGTTGATCCTCGTTGTGGTCTTGTGACTCGTTCCATGGGACCGCCGTCAGCAATCCTGTCTCCCATTGAATCCGAGGGAGTGGTGGCGGGCAGTGTGGTATCACTTATGGAGCCTTTGGGTGCCGTCGGCGGCCCGCTTGCCGCCATTCCAAATCCAGTCGTGACTCGACGTGTCCTCCCGGGAGTGCGTTGAGCTGTGCCAGCGTTGATGGTGGGCACGCCGCTGTTGGCCACGCTGTTGTTGCGAGCCGCAGACGTCTCGGTCTGGGATTCAGATGCACCCGGTAGATTGGCTATCGCCGATTCCGATAGATTTGCACTGAGACTAACACTACTACGGGAGCGAGTTTTTCGAGTGATAGAAAAATCACCGCGGCCAATAACGCGTTCAGCAGTGGGTACTTGTTTGGCGACGGCAACTACCTGAGTGGCGGGAGCAGATCCTGCAGGTTCCAGAGTTCGAGTGGGTGTACTTCGCTTGCGTTGTTGTTGGGTTGCCTGTCCAACGTTGGGAAGCGAAGTGCTACGACTTCTCGCGCCGGCGATTGAGTTTTCTTGTGGGTTACTGAATTCAAGCTCGACCGATGCTGTCGAGGTTGCCGTTGATTTCGATGTCGGCCTTGAACGGGGTTGGGGATTGACCTGTTGTTCCACAGGATTCGCTGCCGTTGTCGACTCAACCGAGACTGAGGGAGCAGTTGGATTTTGCGTGTTCCATGTGGACGGTTGGGGATTATTGGATTGCTGTCTAGCTAGCTTGGCTGGCGAATCTGTCGGTTGTGGTTTCGATTCGTTCGGCTTTCGTCGCTTTAACAGAAACTCCTGCAATGACTCTGGTTGTGGCTCACGGGTTTTGGGAATTTCAAGTCGCGGCGCGGTTTTTTCAACGGGTGGTAACTGTCGCTCCTCAAGAGGAGTTACGCGTGATGCCGTTTCAGCATCAACTGGTTTGGACCAATCAGGTGCCGTTGCCGTTTGCTTCGGTGTCTGAAACAGGTGTTCGGATACTGTACGACTTACAAGGGAGCGTTCCTGTGTGACACCGGAGAACGCCTCGGGAAAATAGCGGCTGAAAATGATCACATTGATTGCAAGCATCATCAACAGGAGGTGGACAAAGAGGCTGAACAGGACGCCCAGTTGGATGGTGCGTCTGACGTACCGCGAGACAAAATTGTGCGAGAAAAACGCCATCGCCAACGCAATCGCAGGGACTGCAATGGTGTAGGTCCACGCATTCAACATCCAACGTGGATCATCAAATCGCAGTTCAGTTACCGCAAGATACAACACCAATCCAGCAAACGCGGCGATGAACACATCAAGTGGCCATGTGCGTTCCGCCTTGCTGGTCTGCGTCTCGATAGGTGGTGCTTTTATGGAATTCACAGAATGAAATATTCAACGTGAGACATGGGGTCAGATCGATTAACTTTCTGGACCTTCCTTGGTCGTAACACTGTAGTCACTGACTCCGGTACGGTTGCAAACATCCATGACACTTACGACCGGTTGAAAAGCCGTGGTTCGATCCGCTCGAATGATAACCGTTTGGTTGGTCGGGTTGTTGGAAACAGCGGTTTCAAGGAATACCTGGAGTTCACTCAAATCCGTCGATTTTCCGGAGAGATAGAGTTCGCCTTCGTTGTCAATGTCGATGACAACTTCGCGGGGCTTGCTCGTCATTGGCACCGCGCTTGTTGCTGTTGGGAGGACAATATCGAGACGTCTTTCTTCCTCCTCAAATTCGCTGGTAACAAGAAAGAAAATGAGCAACAAAAACACGACGTCGATGAGTGGCGTCAGGCTCAATGTGCTGGCGATGCTGGAGCGTTTAATCTTGGCCATATTTAACCTGCCTTGACCCCACTGCGTTTGTCTTTGACGGAACGCGGTGGCGGCGGTGGTTGTGGCGTTTCAGGCATCGTGATCTGCTTTCGATCCAGTGAATGAAGAACACCATCCTCATCAAGTCGCTGTAGGCCTGCATAAGGGGCCATCGCTGGTGCGATGCGGAAGGCAAATTCCTCGATTTGGTGAAACAGTTTTGCCAGACGATTTTCGAGGTAGAGAGCCAGAATCGCCGCCGGGATCGCGACAATCAAGCCAGAGAGAGTGGTGACCAACGCTGTGTAAATACCCTCCGACAATTGCTCGCTCCGACTGCGGTCAGCCGTCAATGCGGTTGATTCGTGGAATGCCACGATCATGCCCCAGACCGTGCCCAGAAGCCCCATCAGCGGAGTTGCCGCGGCTGCGAGCGTCAGCCAGCGGATCGAAGAGGCTTGTTGGTCAGCCTCACGCTCCATCGTTTCGTGGGCTGTTCGCTCAATTTCTGCCAAGGGTTGTCCTGTTCTCAACAGCATTGCTGTGACAACGCGACTTGCGGGGGAGGGATATTCACGGCAGCTCTGTAACGCCACGCCAGGGCTGAAACGATCAAGCGGAGTTGAAAGATCTTCCAATTCGTTGGTCAGTTCAGAGGGCAAGATTTTTTCGGGCCGCAGACTCATGAACTTCTCGAACGCGAGAGCTACCACCATCAAACTCATGATGCCGATTGGGATCATGAAAGCTCCTCCACGCGTCACGAGCGTCAGCAGGTCAATCCCGGGCGAATCACTTTGCGGTGACACCTCGGAAAATTCTGGTTGCTCCTGCATCACCGCCTGTATCTCATCCGCCTTGATTACCGGCGTTGGGTCCTGACCAAGTGACCAAGGCGTGTTGAGCCACGCCGAAAGGAACAGCAGGACAGCCAGAGCCAGTGAGTAGCGCGCCAATTTATGATCGTTGTTGAGTTGCATCACTATTTTAATTTCTCCAAGCGGTCGCGGGACTTGGCAGCCAGTTCGTGGTTGGGATGTTTTTCCGTCACGTATTGGTAGAAGTCCGTTGCATAATTTTTCGCCTTGTTCTTCGCATTGTTTGTTTTTGCGTTCTGTAACAGAAGGTCGCTGCACCTTCCAGCTTCGAATCCACTTTTCGCCTGCCAGTTCTTGATTTCTTGCGGTGCTTTCTCTGCACCGAATCCGTACATCACCCGCTGGAATTCAGGAATCGCCTTGTCATAGTCACGATTTGCAAAATGTATTTCGCCCATCATGAATCTCGATCTTGCTGCGGTCGCATTGCGATAGTTGTCAGCGACTTCTTGGTAAAACTCCATCGCTTTCGAACTCTTTTCGAGTTGTTGATAGGCAAATCCAGTCTCGTAAAAAATCTGTGGAAGGTACTCCGATGACGGAAACCGCGTTCTTAATTCGTTGTACCACTCGATGGCTGTTTGCCACTTTTTCAACTGTGCCGCACTTTGTCCCCCATGAAGAAAAACCAGTTCACGCACCTGACGTTCCGCTTTATCCAGAACATTTTTCGCAGTTTCGTTGCGGTCCTGAATGGTCGACCTTGCTATCTCGTAGCCAGTCAGAGCAGACTGATACTCTGCTCGTTTGAATCGGCATTCGGCGATCATCGTTTTTGCGTCAAAGGTAAGCTGGCCCTTTGGAAACCTGCTTGCCATCTCCTTGAAAGCTTTTTCAGACTCCAGGTAATTCTTCGTTTTGAATAGCGACCAGCCGAGGCGATAGTACGCTTTTTCTGCCAAGCCCGCGTCTTGCGACTGTGAACTCGCCAATCTGAATTGCTTCGCGGCTTCCTGCCAGCGGCTTTGCAGGTAGGCTTTCTGGCCGATGTAGTAAGCGGACTCTGCAAGCAAGGGTGACGTTGGATGTTCCTTGACCAGCTTTGCAAAGGACTTGATTGCATCGGATTCCTTGTCGCTTTCCTGCAATGACCAACCAAGTTCATAGAGCACTTCATCCATGGGTGGGTAGTCAGGAACCCGACGCATGAGTTCTTCAAGTTTTGAGGCAGCGCGATCAGGTTGCTTGTTTTTTTGATCGATCAGAGCTGCTTCATAAAGTGCATGCCCCAAACTGATCCCCGTTGGTTTAGTCTCCAGGAAATTCTGCAAGTCTTTACCCGCTTCTGCAATCTGTCCAAGGTTGCGTCTTGCAATTCCACGAGCAAGAGTGGCCTCGCTTGCCAGGACATGATTCGGGTACATCCTTAGCATCTCAGTCAGAGGCACGACCGCTGCATCGAACTGCTGTGTTTGCATCAATGCGTTCCCTTTGCCGTACAGAGCATAGGGAACGAGTTTCGGGTTTGATTTGTCTTTGAGGACCTGATCGTAATAACCAATGGCTTCTGCATACTTCCCACTCGCATTGGATAACTGCGCCAGTTTGTATCTCGCTTGGGCGATCAACACCGGGTTTTTGCGGCGTTTGATGACCTGTTGCCAATCTTTGATGGCGTTGTCATTGTCGCCAAGAGTGGTCCTGCTCTGACCAGACAGAAGCAGTGCCTCATCGGCTCGCGCCCAGTTGGGATCACTGGCCACGCTGGCTTGGAAGGCGTTCACGGCCTGCTTGTTATCACCTGCTTCAAGAAAAGCTTGTCCAATCATAAGATGAGCTTCTGCTTTTTGGGCAGACTCGGGTAGATTTGCGAGCTCGGATTTAAGGATGCGTGTAACGTCCTGAAACCGTTCTGCTGTCAGGAAGGCTGAGCCGGCACGAAGGATCCATGTGGGGCGCTGAATATTGTCTTTCTGGGTCGATTCCAACAGGTGTTTGTAGGTATCCGCAGCAGCTGATTCCTGCTTGGTGAGCAGCTGGCTTTCAGCGGCAACGAATTTGATGTCGGGTACGAGTGTGTCTTTGGGAAAACGCTTGATGAACTCGAGTGCAAGGCTTAAGGCCTTTTTGGGATTCTGGATTTGTAATGCCGAAAAAGCCGCGTTATAGAGAGCTCTTGAGGCTAATGGATTGTCAGGATTCTCACGATAAATTTGCTCAAACATCGTCATCGAATTTTCGAGCGTTTTCGGCTCCATTGACAGTGCTTCTGCGAAGTCGAGTTTCAAGTCAATGGCAAATCCACCCTCGACACCGCGTTGGATCTGATCACTCGCAATGCGAGCTGCTTCTACGGGCCGACGCTTGTTGATTTCAATTCTCGATAACCAGTGCGCAGCTTCGGTTGCAGCAACCAGATTATCTTGCTTGAGAACCTGGCGGAAACGTTTGGCTGCTTCATCGATGTTACCACTGCGATAACTGCTTTGCGCTGAAGCCAGAATTGCCGAACTGGCATAGTTTGAAGTTGGGTATTCAGCGAGCAGGCGATCGTATTTTTTTGCAGCTTCTTCAGGTGCATTGGTTTGCACGTACGCAAAAGCCTGTCGGAACAGCGCATAGGCGCGATCGTCAGCGACCTCTGTCGATTCCATTGCATCACCGAATGATTGCACAGCAGCCGCGTAATCTTTCTGCATGATCAACATGTCACCCATCCGCAGTTGGACATCGGTGATCAACTCGGCCCGTTCGCAGCCTTCCAGTAACTGCTTGAAGGAGTCCAATGCCTGATCAAATTGTTTCAATTCTTCGTATGCCACACCTCTCGCGTAGAAAGCATCGCAACGTAACTGCGAAGATTTGGCATCTGGCATCGTCAACATGCGGTCATAATATTGAATGGCCTGCTTGCTATTGCCCAGACCATAGGCGGCTTCACCACTGTAGAACAGAGCACGATCCATGAAACGTGTTTTTGGTGATTCCTTCAGCAATTGCTGGAAGGCGTCGAGTGACAGTTTTAATTTTCCCTGATCTCTTTTCTCGCCGTTTTCCGATGCGATGTAGTTACACCAACCAAAATTGGCCAGTGATTCTTCTCGCATGTCATATTTTGTTTTTTGCAGTGCCCTGCCGAATGCTTTTGCCGCAGCAATATAATCGGGCGTCTCCAGTTGCATGTAACAAACACCCAGATAGTGCGCGGCATCCGCTGCCATCGGATGTTTGGGGTACTTGGACAGAAAAGATTGCCAGCCATCAATGGCGAGATTAGTTGCCCCGCCAGTCTGGAAGTTGGCAGCATCGGCGTAGGCTGCCATGGCTGCCTCGCCCTTGTCGTCTTGCCCATGAACTTGCAACATTCCGGTCAATGGCTGCAGGCACAGAACAACACACAAACCCAACACGCGAAACCAGACATTTTGCGTTTTGTGTATCATGAAGGGCCAGCAGATAAGAGCTAACTGCCTATTCACTAACGTGCTCCCATTCAAACAACGACGATTTCCAGATTGCCCATTCAGGCTGGGACAAGAACCACGCTTGTATTTTAACGGTACAATGAAAAAGTCGATAGTTCGTCGGATAAGTTACCTGTTCGGAAAACTCGTCATCCAACGTGGCTTGCCCAGCTCAACGAGTTTGATTGCCAATTATCGACTATCTGAACGAACCGGTGGGCGGTTTGTTACGTAAACACGAAATTATCCTAGCAACCGCCGACTG
>PKCN01000354.1 GCA_002862205.1 Planctomycetaceae bacterium
TGACAACACCCCCTCATGAGCCACCGAAGGCGCTATGATCGGGTGAGGCTGACTGCCTGCTTGACCCTCGCGAATTTCCTTTTCACAAAACATGATCCGATCTGGAGTCTCAAAAATGAAACGTCAACCTTCCGGTTTTACTCTGGTAGAACTCCTGGTGGTGATCACCATCATCGGTATTTTGATGGGCCTGCTGATTCCAGCAGTCAATGCCGCAAGGGAAACCGCGCGCCGCAACCAGTGCGCAACCAACATGAAGAACTTGGCATTGGCGGGTGTTCAGCACGATGTGAGCAAGAAATTTCTTCCCGGTTACGTCCAGTCTTTCGGAAGTTTCGAGTCAGGCATTGACCCCAGTGACCCACAGAATGCACCGCCGAATCACCTGAAAATCGGCACCTGGGCCGTTGCCCTCCTCCCATGGCTCGACGGACAACCGACGTACGAGCACTGGACTCAGGACCGCTACCCGATCACAACGACTTCCACCGCTCTGGGGAAACTCAATGGCGCCTCGGGCACTGGCATGCACCCACTGGCAGCACCCAACCTTGCCATTTTCCAATGCCCTAGCAACCCAGTTGCACGCGGAAACTTTGGCAAGAACAGCATGGTCTACAACAACGGCATGCACCCAAGAACGCAGGACAACACACTCCTGCTGAGAAATTTCGGCGGAAGCAGTTGGTTGATGAACTCCATGGACAAGAACAGCGGGGTGGGTACCCAGCAATTCAACTCCACCGCCGATACAGTGACGCTTGATGACATGAAAGATGGCCAAGGATTCACTGTGCTATTTTCAGAGAACGTCCAAGCACTGCCTTGGCATCGAGCAGGATTCGCCAACAAGAACCGCCTGCAACTGGCAGCCAACAACCCGTCAAATGGACAGGTCACCAACCAAGTCGTAATCCCAGCACGCTATACCAACGGCATGGTTTGGCATTACGAGGATGAGCAGTATGCTGACACCACCTTGGCAAGTTTCTGGAATGGTTCTCCGAAATTCAACCTTGCAAACTTGGCAAACGGACAAGGCAAAATTCAACCGGAGAACGTGCTCGACTTCCACAGGATCAATGGACGTGGAGCGACTGTCTCAGAAGATATCTTCGTCTTGGAATTGAACAATGGGAACAGCTACAACCTTGCACGCCCATCCTCGGCGCACGTTGACGGCGTTAATTGCGCCTTCGGCGATGGTGCAACCCGCTTCATCACGCAGTCGATTAATTACCGTGTTCTCCAAGCCATGATGACACCACGCGGCAAAGCCAGCTTGGTGCCCTATCCAGAGTTCGTGCTTACTGACGAACTTGGCGACTGATCACGCATCGGTTCATGCTCCGGTCTACCTGAAAAAAGCACCCAGTGGCAGAGGCTCCCCTCTGCACTGGGAACTTAGCGTGGACCGAGGCCTTGCGATCAAATCCATTTCCAAGTGCGAGGAACTCCGAGACGAGTCAATTAGTGATGACTCGCAACAAGCACGAACAGGAACGGCCCTTCACCTTCACGGTTAGTGCCCTCGCGGTGAGCGTGGCATCAGGCTTACGGGAAACCGCAAAACTAAAACGGGATGTCTTAGAAAAAGCAGACAAGAGTTTGCAGGCAGTTTTCACATAGTGAGGAGGGTACCTTGCGATGAGATGCCGATCATCCGGACTTACTCAGTTGGATCTCTTGGCGAGTATCTGCCTCATCGCCATCTTTTTGGGTTTGCTGATCCCAGCAATCAATAGCAGCAAGGGCCCAGCCCGAACCAATCAGTGCGCAACCAACATGAGAAACGTGGCACTTGCTGCGATTGAGCATGATTCCAGCAAGGGTTCTTTTCCGGCATACATCCAGGATTTCGGTACGTATCAGGGCCAAGGGATCGACCCGTCTGATCCTACCAACCTGGGCGTCCCCGACCACAAAAAGATTGGAACCTGGGCGGTTGCCATCCTTCCGTGGCTCGACGGTCAGCCAACCTACGAGCACTGGACTCAGGACCGGTATCCCATCCTTGTTGCAGATCCAAACAATCCCCCCGCTCTGGGCACAACGACAGGCCTTGCTGGCCACGGTTTCCACACACTTGCCAGTCCTAATTTTGCCATCTTTCAATGTGTAAACAATCCTGCGAGAGATTCAAAATCTGGTCGTAACAGCATGATTTATAACAACGGCATGGCGTGGCCCAGCAGCCTCATATCCTTTGCCAATGCCGAGGGAGTCAGCAATGGCGTTGGCAATAACAAGTACAATGTCACGAGTGTGAATCGCACCACGGGTAAGGGATTCCACGCATCAGAGCGTCCGAACACTACTCTCAAGGACTTCAAGGACGGACAAAGCTGCACGATTCTGTTTTCAGAGAATATCCAGGCATTGCCATGGCATCGCGCTGGTCTGATCGATGGTCGTGACCTGATCCTGCAGAGCCCAAACGATCAAGACATCGTGTTCGGTGTGACCACCCCCAAGTTTCTTGCCGCGCGATATATCCATGGCATGGTTTGGCATTATGAAGATGCGGAATATGCCAACGCAAAATTGGCCAAACAATGGAATAAGCTCGGCACAGTGAAATCGGCATTTCCCGCTGGTGTGGCCGCAGTTCACCGAATCAATGGCTGCATCAAGGGAGATAAAAACTCACTTTTCAGTCTGCGCATTCGCAACGCAAACAGCGCAGTCCATCTCGCTCGTCCTTCATCAGCGCACAACCAAGGAGTCAACACGGCCTTGGCAGATGGATCGACACGCTTTGTGCACGAAAACGTCGATTACCGTGTGTTTCAGGCATTGATGACACCGAACGGAAAAGCGAGTTCGGTTCCCTATTCGAAATTCGTCCTGCCTCCCAAATTCCGCTTTTGATACTCCACCTGCCAAATCAATTCTTGAATTCTGATCGCAGCTCCACTTCTATGTGCGTCCACCATCGCCGTGGGCCTAGCTTGGTTTTCAGCTTTGCCTGAGAGGTCAGTAACGGCTGTTACTGTTCCTGCCCACCAAGAGTCAGCAACAGGCCCCACACGGATGTTGACTGCAGCACAAACTGACTGCGCCACAAGCCTCATGCTGTTGGTCCAGATGGTCTGTCACTGGGCTGTTCCAATTATCCCGATGATCCACTTGTATCGATCATTCAATCGGCTGGGCAAGCATCGTTGAGTTTGACGGTCAATCGCTTCAGATAAGAGCTAACCCCGGACGATGTCCTTGATGCACGACGGAAGCAAGAGCGTTATTTGTACGCTCGAATCGCTAATGGCAAGGTTGCCGCTAACTGAAAGCTGACATCCGCATTAGGCGAATACGTGACGAAGACGATCCCCAACTACCTCCGCATCCATCGTGGCATCGAACGCAGTGAGTCGATCAATCATGACCAGCCGAAAAATCTGGTCACAAATTTCTGGAACAGCTATTCCGAGGCTACCGGATGGCGAATTGACCCACGAGCATCGCGAAAAAACGACACACTCGAAATGCTCCCCGCTGTGACCAGCGAAACGATCAACGAGTGCGAGCATGACGACACCCCGGTGCTAGGCCGAATTGCAGCAACTCGCTTGGCAAACGCTGCCTCCAAACTGACTGAACAGTTATTACGCACTCAGGAATGTCTGCGGCAGCGAGAAGCTGAGCTTGCTTCGACCGCTGCCATGATCGGCGTTGAATACGAGGTCAAGGTAACAGCAGACCAAATTGAGCAGTCACTTGCTGATGCCATGAAAGCCTGCAAGTGTGACGCTGCAGCTTTATACATGCTGGATGAAGATACACGTTATCTGAAAACGAGGTCAGTCGTCGGTTTACCTGCTGAACGTCTTGAAAGCCCGCCTCGCGAACTTCGTGGCAGCCGTGGTGACCTGGAAGCGATGGTTCAGGATGTGGTCACCATTGATGACATGCTGGCCGGCTCGATTGATACTTGGAACAGTCCAGAGCCGTTTGCTGCAGGAATCTGCGTTGCAATCCAGGTAGATGACATTCCTGTTGGCACCTTGTGGCTTTTCAGGGAAACCACTGCAGAGTTCAGTGACGCAGATTCGGCAGTCGCACGTCTCGTTGCCACTAATTTGTCACTCATGCTCAGGCAGTCACCACAAGCAGACATTTTCGACAAATCAAATTCGAATCAGTCGGTTCAGGAAATTGCCCAATGGCAATATGAATCTCTGCCTGCCGGTTCAACGCTGGCCGATGGCTGGCGAGTTGATGGCATGATTGAGTCACCGGAGTCATGGGCCACCGGTTGGCACCACTGGGATGTACTTCCCGACGGCACCCTGATGCTCGCAATCGCCGAAGCAGCCGATCCCACTGCCAAGGGAGCCATGCACGCGACTGTTGCACGAACTGCTCTCGCTGCACACTCCGGATATCGCCACACACCGGCTCAGCTAATCCAGCGAGTCAGTGACACGCTGTGGCAAACCAACACGGGCGAACAACTGGTATCGCTGATTTACGCTCACCTTGATCCCGAGAGCGGCGATGGAGTGGTCGCATCGGCAGGTACCATCAGCGCGTTGATCAGTAGTCGCTATGGATATCGACCTCTGGTGGGTAATCTCAGCGATCCACTCAACACCAGCATGGACAGCAAAGCCACCAACCACGAGTTCCATCTGCTGCAGGGTGAAACCTTGTTGGCCTACTCAAAAGGTTTTTCCGTCGCAGGTGCAGACCAAATGATTCTTGGTGGACACATTCAAACCGCAATGCAGTTGGAAGATCGCAGCCCACTCGCAATGCTCCGACGCAAGCTGATTGACCTTCCGCTGGCTCAAGAACGCGGAGCACTAACGCTGTTACGTTCGTGAGTTCGATACTGCTCACGCTTCAATGGCGGCGTCGAAAGACGTTGCCAAACTCAGCCTTATTGAGTCAACAACTATTCAGCCAACAACTATTCAGCCAACAACTGTTCAGCCAACAACTGTTCAATGGTCCTCCGCATCTGCTGTTCACCATCACCGCCCTGCCAATTCAGCTCACCTTGCCACCAGCGTCTGAGAAATCCCTGCCTGTCGATCAAGTAGACGGTGGGCCACATGGTATTGCTCCAATTTTTCCAATTCGCAGATTCAAGATCCAATAGAACAGGGTATTTGATGGCTTCGCGTATCGCTGCGGCTTGGACTTGCTCAACACGACGTTCTGCCGCCGTTTCTGGTGTCTGAAGTCCAATCACCACCAGTCCTCGATCTGCATAATCTTCCCACCAGGCTTTGTAGTGCGGAAGATTTCTTTGACAATTGATGCATTGAAACGCATAAAAATGGACGACCACCACTTTCCCTTTTAAATCCGCCAGGCTGAGCGGTCCACCCTGAATCCAAGTCACCCCATCAAGGGTCAATTCCGGCGCGAAGGGGTAAGTCCGGCGAACAGAAGAAAAGTCAAAAGCTGGCCCCGCCAGATCGCCAAGGCGTCTCTCCTGATCGGCTGTCAACTGTTCGGTCACACTGTCAAGTTCCAATTGTTTGACTTGCCTGATTCGCTCACTCTGCTCTGCTTCAACGCCAGAGCGTGGCAACTGAACAATCGATCGATCCGTTGCCTGAAAGGTAGACTTGAGCGACTCACTCTGCGTTTTGGAGAGTTTCAGCATGCCTGCGACATCATCTCGCAAGAGCATGCGAGTTCCCAATGCTTGAAACTGCAATTGCAGCAGTCTCTGTTGCTGAACGGCATCAAGAATGGGGCGAAGTCTCTGTTCCAACTGCCCAGTAAGCTTCCGAATTTCCAATTCGCGAGCTTCACTCTCCAAATTGCGACTGCGGAACCATGGACCGTCCACCTCACGAAGGACAGAACGGATGCGTGTACGCTGCTGGTCCGTGAGTTTCAATTCCGCATGAACTGCATCGTCACGAATCATCTGCAACAAGACTGGCGGCCCCGACAATGCGGGCAACTCAGCGTTACAATTTCCACCACCACCGCTGGCGATGCAGCCAAGTAATAATATCGCACACGAGATCAGGCTTTTGACTCTGACGGCAATTTTCATCCATTCCCCCAACAAACGATGAATCACCCGCTCCACTTCTCGGCAAAAGGTATTTCTACGGACAAGTTCGCACCATCATTCCTGCAGGAATGGAAACTGAATCACGCGAAAATTTCCTTGATCACCTCGCCATGCACATCAGTCAGTCGAAAGTCGCGACCACTGTAGTTGAAGGTGAGTTTCTCATGATCGAGTCCGAGCAAATGCAACAAAGTCGCATGCCAGTCATGCATGTGTATTTTGTCCTGAATTGCATGATGTCCAAACTCATCGGTTTCTCCGTATGAGAACCCTGCCTTGACACCACCACCGGCGACAAACGAAGTGAACCCATAGGGATTGTGGTCGCGTCCAGTTCCATTTGCCTGTGCATAAGGTGTACGCCCAAACTCTCCCCCCCACCACACCAGCGTATCCTCCAAAAGTCCTCGTTGTTTCAAGTCCGCCAGCAAACCAGCGATGGGCTTATCGACTTTGACCGCATGATCTGCATGTTTCTCGAGGTTTGAATGCTGGTCCCACCGGGGGTTGTTTGTATTGTCGCCATAATTGACTTGGATATATCTGACGCCTGCTTCGGACAATCGTCGTGCCATCAGACATTGTCGGCCAAAGTCGTCCGTTTCTTTTTCCCCGATTCCATACATGTTTTGAACATGCTGGGACTCCGAAGAAAGGTCCAGAATATCAGGGACTGAATGCTGCATCCGCCACGCCAATTCATATGAGTTGATCATGGCATCCATCTCCGTATCGCCGGGATGCGAATTTTTCTGAATCGCATTGATTTTCTGCAATGCTTCGAACTGACTCATTTGCTCATTTGAGTTCAGCATTGGATTACTCAGGTTTCTGATTTTTGCATCCTTGGCCGACACGCCAGCGCGGCCAACCGCAGTACCTTGATACACGGCAGGCAGGAAAGCATTGCCAAAGTTACGTGGCCCACCATTTCCCATGGACGGCTGCAACGTCACAAACCCGGGCAGGTTTTCACTCTCGCTGCCAAGCCCATATTGAACCCACGCTCCCACGGAAGGGCGGACAAAATTGATCGAACCCGTGTGTAGAAACAACGTTGCCGGTCCATGCGCCACACCATCGGTGTGCATTCCCTTCAAGAAACAGAGGTCATCCACATGCTGAGCGATATTCGGAAAAAGCTCGGATACGTACTGACCACATTCTCCATACTGCTTGAATTTCCAAGGCGATTTGAAAACCCGGTGCTTTGTAATCGTTTTCGTCTTGGCGAGCACTCGAGCATCGTCAAACGTTCTTTCCTCACCATCATGCTTTTCCAACAATGGCTTGTAATCGAATGTATCTACGTGACTCGGGCCTCCCTGCATGAAGACAAAGATCACCCGTTTGGCGCGCGCGGGAAAGTGCGTCGATTTTGCAGCGAGCGGATTTCCCCCTTCGGCTTTGGCGTGGCGTTGCATCATGGATGCCGCCGCCAGATATCCAAAACCACAAGCACTCGATTTCAATAAATTTCGTCGATTCAATCTCATCATGTCACTCAATTCTCTGGATCAATCCAGATAACGAAAATCGATACACTGGAACAGCAACTGATAGACCAACGCCCACTCGGAAGTCCCTCCAGGCTGTTCGTTTGTCACCAACAAATCCATCATCACTTGCCGCTCTTGTTCACGGGGCTCACGTCCCAAGACTTCGGCATAAGCGCGCCTCAACATTGCATCTTTTTCCCCGGGGTGTTCTTTCTCAAGTCTTTGGGCAGCATCGGCAGCCTGCTCCATCACGAACGGCTGATTCATCATCAGCAGCGCCTGGGAAGCGACATTACTGGCGGTGCGCAAACCACCTTGAATGTTGGGGTCGGCAAAATCAAACACTTCAAAGATCTCTGGAAGCCTGTTGCGAAAAACGGGGACATAGACGCTTCGCCTGCGGCCTTGGAACTGGTAACCGTACTCGCTGGATGTCCCGTTCTTGATTGTTGGCCCCCCCACAGCGAGGTCCAAATTACCTGCTGCCATCAAGATTGAGTCACGGATATCCTCTGCCAACAGACGTTTGCGATCACGTCGCCAATACAAACGATTGTCGGGATCCAAGGCTTGATCATCATCTGCCTGGCGGGTGCTTAACTGATAGGCACGCGAACTGACGATCTCTCGCACAAGTTTCTTGATTGACCATCCATTCTGGATCAACGATGAAGCAAGATGATCCAACAGAGCAGGGTGCGTTGGTCGGTCCCCGGTAGTACCGAAATTGTCAACACTGGCAACAATTCCTCTCCCCATCGTCCAGTACCAAACACGATTTGCGATGACTCGAGCTGTCAGTGGGTTCTTTTCGTTGGCAATCCACTCTGCCAATTCCAGACGCCCACTTGAGTCGGAACCCACCCTGGGCATTCCATCCCAGGCAGCGACCTGCAATACCCCACGCGGCACTAAATCACCTTTCTGATGGGTCATCCCACGAATAGCGACGTGAATATCCGCGGGTGACTTAACATCACGTGCCGCCATTGCAACTTGCCGTTTGGGAGTGGACTTTTTGATCGCCTTGACTTCTTTTGTCAGGCGATCAACTTCAGTCTTCGCAGCAGCAACTTTCATTTTCAAAGCTTCTGCCTTTGCTTCGGCCGTAGCATCCTCAATGCCGCCTTGCTGCCGAGCGATTTCTTTTGCTGCTGGATCTGCAACCCGTGTCCAAATGATCGCATCCGCAATCACAACGCCATCATCAGTCCCTGTTGTGAACAGCTCAACACTTGAACCCCCTTTTTTGTCGAACTCAAAAACCCCAAGCGACTCCATCAATCCATCAACTGACGGAGCTTTCCGTTGATTGATCTCAACGACGGCCTCACCTTGCCTATGCTTGATTCTGTAGGGAACATTCTTTGCCCGATTGGCACCACTGGAGTAGGACGCAAAAACTTCATACCGCCCTGACTCTGGCAGCTCTGTCTGATAAACAACCGACTTTGCCCCCTTGTCCATCTGTTCATCATGGATGTAATTGGCACCCACATACTTCGCCACGGCGGTCGAGTCCTTCCAATTACCGATGACCTCTGCATCGACGCTGTCCACGACCACACCGCTGAGCGTTACTGGATCCACCGACTTGGTCGATTTGGCACTTTTTCCAGTCGCCTTCTTCCATACCTTGGTGGCCGCTGCGAGTTGTGCTTCAGCAACTTCAAGTTTTTCTGCAGCGGCAAGAAAAACAGCTTCTTCAGCAGGCGAGAACGGCAAATCAACCGTGTTCCAAGCAGAGACATTCGAGTGATTGAGTGAATGAGTGCTTTTGAATATTCCCGCCAACGCGTAGTAATCCCGTGTTGGGATGGGATCGAACTTGTGGTCATGACACCGCGCACAGCCAATCGTCATGCCCAGCATGGCTTTGCCCATCGTGTCCAGCTGTTCATCAACAACATCCATCTCAAGGATATCTTTGTCCTGCATCTCATAATTTGTCGGACCCAACATCAGGAATCCAGTCGCGACCACTTTGCGTTCGCGATCAAGCCTGTCATTGGCGGGCAGCAGATCCCCGGCGATCTGCTCTTTGAGAAATTGATCAAAGGGGAGATCTTGGTTGAACGCATTGATCACGTAATCGCGATAACGCCATGCGTCTGGAAAAAGCAGGGTACGTCCACCGCCGCTTGACTCGGCAAATCGAACCACATCCAGCCAGTGTCTGCCCCAGCGTTCACCAAAATGATCTGACTGCAGCAAACGATCGATGAGCTTCTCTGTCGCCTTGTCAGATTTGTCTGACAGATATTGCTCAATCTGGGAAGGCGTTGGCGGCAGTCCGGTCAAATCGTAGGTCAATCGCCTTAGCAAGCTTTCCCTGCTTGCATCAGCGGCAGGTTCAATCCCGCTTGCTTCGAGCTTCTGCAACACAAATCGATCCATCTCATTCTTCGGCCAAGCAATTTCATCGGTCTCCGGGGCGTTTGGCTTCCTGATTGGCTGAAATGCCCAGAACTGCTTTCCATCCGCGATCGTTGGAGCACCAGCATTTGCTGGAGTCGCCGGATCATCACTGCCACGAGGGTCGAATGCCCCAGCTCGAACCCATGCCTGGAAAGCTTCGATCGTTTCCTTTGGCAATTTACCCCGAGGCGGCATTTCAAGACTGATGTCTTCATACCCAATCGCCTTCAAGAGGAGACTTTGGGAATCTCCGGGAACGATGACCGCACCCGAATCCCCACCTGCCTGCCAGGCTTCGCGACTATCAAGACGCAAGCCACCCTGAACCTTTTTCGGTCCATGACAGCGAATACAATGCTGCACCAAGGCCGGACGAATTTTTTTTTCAAAGAACTCAGCAGATGCGTCCTCCGCACACACATGTTCATTCACCGACAGCGTTAACCACTGAACCAGAAGAATGAAGACAATTGTTTTCGGAGAAATCTGCATCATCGATGACTACTTTGAACGCGTGTTCAAGACCGTTACTGGAGGAAGTAAAACGCTTTCATGTTCAGCAGAGCATGAGCAAGATCAACCCACACCCTTTTATCCTCTTTCCCGTAGGCCTTCGCCTGAACATCAAGAAACTGCTGTAACTGCTCAATTTGCTGATCAGTGGGTACCACGCCGTGAACCCTTTCGACCATCAGCGTGATTCGTTGCTCCGCCGCCTGATCCGGCACCGCAAGACTTCTGTCAGCGATGATCCCGGCCTGTCCGATAATGAACGGATCATTCATCAAGGCAAGAGCCTGAGCTGGCACATTGGAGTTGCTGCGTCGTCCCTTGGGACCAAAGGGACTTGGCATGTCAAAGGTCAACATGAATGGATTAAGAAAGTTGCGATAGACGGACAAGTAAACGCTACGCCGGCCATTACCGTCCAAGGGACCACTTGGTCTCGCTCCGCGACCAGTCATGAACGGAGTTCGATGTGTCGCGACGCTGGGTCCAAATGGCTTTGGTTGCAAACGCCCCGACGCTACAAGAACAGCATCCCGAATTGCTTCACCAGACAATCTCCGCACCCGCATGCGATGCAGCAAGGCATTCGTTGGGTCGACGCTGGCAAGCTGTTTTTCACTTAATCCGGTGTTTGCTACGCTGGCCTGTCGATAGGTACTGGACAGCACCATCTCTTTCATCAGATGTTTGAGTGACCAACCGCTGTCAACAAGATCTGTCGCCAGCCAATCCAATAATTCCGGATGACTGGGAGGCAATCCCTGTGGACCAAAGTCATCAACGGTGGGCACGATCCCCACGCCGAACAGATGATGCCAGAGACGATTCACAATCACTCTGGCCGTCAGAGGATTCTCAAGACTCGCCACCCGATCAGCCAGTTCCAAACGCGTAACCGGCTCTCCTCCAAGTGCCTCAAGAAACCTCGCGGGAACAGCTTCACCAGGATTTTGATGGCTGCCTCGGATATAGACCTGCGCATCTTCCGGGGTCCCCTGCGCCATCGCGATGACTCGGCGAACATTCGGCATACTCTCCGCTATTTTGCCCGCCTCGCCCAGACTTGCTGCAGCCGCTGGACTAAGTTCTTCAACGCTCAAAAGCTGATTCTTCAGCAAGGCAGAAATCAATTGATTGGACGTACCCGACTTCAGGTCCAACACCGCTTGATCGTGCAGTTCATTGAGTGCCTCGGCATTGAATTTCGACTGATCTGCCCGTTGCTTGCCTGGTGGCCCACCATCGGAAAGAACAATTTTGTCGATCGCAATCGTTGCATCGCCGGGATCGATGAACTCCAGATAGCCTTTATGACCTTTATACTTTCTCAAATCACCTGCCAGACTCTTCCATTGCCAATTTCCCTGCGTGTCGGTTCCCTTGTTATTCATGAAAGTGCCACGAAACAGCAGAGCATTGAACTCTGCCATTTGAAAATTGTCTATCACAACACGAACTGCCGCGTTGGGCGACGCCTTCATCAACACATGAATCCGATCTGTTGTGATTTCGAAAGTTGGCGAACGAAGGATTCCCACCTGTTTCTTACCCGCGATGCCACTGTCGACCGTATCGGGCGCCAGTAATTCACCATTGGCAGCGAAGCCCAGACCAGACCCGGTGGGCAAAAACGCGAGCCCGGATGTTGTCCAGCCCTCGGGCAGTGAATCCCCCCGGAAATCAACCAGCACATTCTGGTTTGCCAGGTCATACCCGGCATCCGTCAACTCGCTCTTGATTGCCTCATGCTTTTCAACCCAACGCTGAAGACGCGATGCATCAAGCTGCTCGGCTTGGGCTGCCTTCTGCAATGACACGGCAGGGTCTACATCCGATTTGGGAGCACTCAGGGTTCGCATGGCAGCGCGGTAGTAGTCCCCTGAACGCCTGCCTTTCTCAACCAGCTGCTCGACAGACTTCAAATCATCCGCTGCGGACTGGCGCAAACGGTTAATTTTCCTCGTTGCCTCAAGACGTTTTCCAGACGGGTCTAACGGATACTCTTGCCGGCAGCTACTTTGCAAATGCGCACTCAACGCGTAATAGTCAGCGGTTGTGATTGCGTCAAATTTATGATCGTGACAACGAGCACAGGCAATGGTCAGACCAAGAAACGTTTTACCAAAAACATCGATCTGGTTATCCATGATGTCTGCTTCATTACCAAGCACATCAGTGGGAGCGTGTGTCGCTTCGTGGAGGTACCAGAACCCCGTTCCAATGATTGATTCATTCCATCCTTCATCTGGATTCCGCCTTGGCTCGGGCAACAGGTCTCCCGCAATATGCTCGCGAATGAACTGATCAAACGGCACGTCAGCATTGAAGGCACGAATCAAATAATCTCGATACTCATGAGCATGGCGCAGAGGGTAATCAAATTCATGACCATAGGTTTCCGCATAGCGAACAAGGTCCATCCAATGCCTCGCCCACTTTTCCCCCAGATGCGGCGACTGCAACAATTCATTGACGACATTCTCGTATGCACTCTCACTGTCGTCGTTGAGAAACCCAGCAATCTGCTCGGGTGTTGGCGGCAAACCGATCAAGTCAAAATAGACACGTCTGAGCCAAGTCCTGCGATCGGTTTCGGGAGCAGGCTGCAAACCTGAGGCTTCGATTTTCTGCAGGATAAATCGGTCCAAATCTGACTTTGGCCACTCCCGATTCTCGACCCATGGCAACTCAGGCTTGGCAATAGGTCGCCAGCTCCAATGATCCCGGTAGCGTTGGTCAAGGTTGAATCCCTTTGCGGGTGGTGTTACAGATTTTTTGGCGGCACGAGGATCCGGCGCACCCATTTTCACCCACTTTTCCAACGTCGCAATGTCCTTATCGGACAATTTTGATCGCGGAGGCATTGCGGTGACTTTGTCCTCTTGATATCGGACAGCATCGATCACAAGACTCTCATCAAGGTTGCCTGGAATGATCGCAGGGCCAGATTCTCCGCCCGTCATCCAGCCCCATTTCGAATCCAGCAATAACTCCGCTTCCACTTCATCCGCACCCTCGGAATGACATTCGTAGCAGTGTTCTACAAAAATGGGGCGCACACTGGACTCAAAGAACTCGATCTGCTCGGCACTAGGGGCTTCTTCTGCTATGGCAGTGAGCGAGCCAGACAAAAACAGACAGACGACGGCACTCGCGACCCAACCCGCACCGGCAAGCGGTCGGTTGCGTCGAGGAATGACGCCCCGATCCCAAAGAATCAATTTCAGCTTGCAGACTTGACTGGAACAGATCATGCGATCACCTCCTTGATCAGATTTCCGTGAACATCAGTCAATCGCATGTCACGACCGCTGAAACGGAAAGTACTTTTTGTGTGATCTACGCCAAGCAGATGAAGCATGGTTGCATGCAGATCGTGTATCTCAAACCTGTCTTCCACGGCACGATACCCCCATTCATCAGTAGCTCCTACCGACGCGCCGCCTTTGACTCCGCCACCTGCCATCCAGACGGTAAACCCAAAGGGATTGTGATCCCGCCCATTGGACCCTTGTGCAAAAGGTGTCCGACCAAATTCACCAGCCCAAACAACCAGCGTCGACTCAAACAGACCTGTCCGTTTGAGGTCTTTAATGAGAGCAGCAATTGGCTGATCCACCGTCCTGCAATTTTTATTGTGCCCATCAATCAGTCCGCCATGCTGATCCCAACGATCACCATTCCCGCCGGGGCACGTCAACTCAATGAATCTGACACCACGTTCAACCAAACGCCTTGCCAGCAGGCATTGCATCCCGAAGGTTTTCGTATTATTGAAATCTGATTCCAGACCATAGAGTTTTTTCGTCTCAGCGGATTCGCCGCTCAAGTCCATCAGTTCGGGAACAGCCGTTTGCATTTCAAACGCTGTTTCATAATTCTGAATCGCGGCTTCGACTTCAGGGTCAGCCCCAAGACCTCCATTGGTCTGCTGGTCAAATGCACGAATCAAGTCGAGTTTGGTTTTCTGCAATTGGGAATTGTTTTCACTGGGTTTGATATTTGCCAATGGCTGGGCTTTGGGAAGGAATACCGATCCTTGATATGCCGATGGCAGGAACCCGGATCCAAAACAGTCCAACCCGCCCGGCGGAATCAAGCCACCATTGAGCACAACGAAACCGGGCAGTTCCTGATTCTCGCTGCCAAGTCCATATCCAAACCAGGCGCCCATGCTGGGTTTGCCCTGAAGCCCATTCCCCGTGTGCAGGAAATAGTTGGCTGAGGTATGCTCGGAAAACTTTGACGTCATCGACTTGACCATCGCCAAGTCATCAGAGACTTCAGAGAGATGGGGAAACAGATCACTGATCCAATGTCCGGCCTCTCCGCGCTGAGAAAATTTCCACTGGCTTTTAAGAACTTTTCCTACCGCATCAAACTGCGTGGGGGCCAATTTACCGATCACCTTCCTCGGGTCCTGACCATCGTACTTTTCAAGTTGAGGCTTGTAATCAAACGTATCGACGTGCGATGGCCCACCATCCATGTAAAGGAAGATGACATTTTTGGCAGGTCCTGGAAAATGAGACGGCTTTGGATCCCATGGGCCAGACGCAAGAGCCGACGAAGATCTCCCCGAGAGTGTGCTCAACGCCAACGCGCCAAAGCCGTTAGCACACCACTGAAGCATCTCGCGACGACTTGTGGGACGAGAACCAAAACGACCACAGTGATGCTGCAACTTCTTCATGTTCTAATTTCAATCAGAGTCGAATCAGAGGATAAAATTCATGAGAATCAAACGAAACAGCAGACAGGGTTCACCATCGTGGCCATGAACGAATGAATCCGTTCGCATGATGGCCCGGTGGGGCATGGTGGATTTTCCGCAAGTCTTGTTTCACTGCCGATTCACAGAACCCCAGTTTAGCATGAGAGGGCAGCTTTTTGGCCGACTCATGCCGCTCAAAACCGGCCGATTTGTGATGCTTGTCGAATTCGGGGCAATTACGCAGAGCGTTTGGCCGCTATGCGGTCGAAGACCGGCCCCAAGACCATGCAGATATCCGTACTCAGCAACCGACAGACCATTTTGATGGGCTGATTTTACTTATCTGTTGACAAGTAAGCGGCATAAACGCGTGCCACATCACCCATGTAACTGAAAGACGCATCTTTGGCAGACAAATCCATGTAGCGTTTTGCTGTAGCGCGATCGCCGGCTGCGTCTGCGTACAGCCCCAGATAAAAATTACCGTAAAAGTCAGCAGACTCGCGTCCCCGCGTGTTGGTTGGAAAGCTCTCCATTTTTTTGATCACTTTGTCGGTCTCTCCAGTGCTAAGCATTTGCAGCACCTCTTCCATGGGAGCTCTGGGGTCGTTGGGAGCAGGCAGAACGACGGACTTTGCCTTATCGAATGACTCTGCTTTGGCCACACACAAAAAGTGCCACGCTGCATTTTCCACGTCATTGGGGTTAACCCGACGATGCACCTCAAACTGCTCGACTCCTGCTTTGTATTTTCGAGCAAAATACAGTGCGATCCCTCGCTGCCAAAGTCCTGCCAAAGCCTCCGGCTGCAGCTTAAGATAACGATCAAACAATTCCGCAGCTTGTTTCGATTTTCCACTCCTCAAATAAACGTCTCCGGCCAAGCGAAGATTGCCAGCATCGTTGGGGGACTGCTTGAGCAGCTTGTCAACCGCCTCAATGGCCTTGGCCGATTCTCCAGCTTGCAAAGCACGAATTGCTGTGACACGCAGAGTCGCTGGTTCCACCTTGTTGGTCCCTTTCCTGGCTGATTCATCCTGCGCATCAATGTCTGGCGAACTGACAATCACGAGCAGGAAACAAAAGACTGTAAAAAAGGGTTTCATCGCTGCTTCTCCTTCAAAAAAAGATATGGCTTACCTGAACAAAAGGAGTCTCTGACTCACACCAGAACTCAGTCTTCCAACAAGGATGTCGGTGAAACAATTTCCAACAACTCAATCGCCGGTGCTTTATCACAATAGATCAGCGCCGTTCGTCCATATACTTGCTTGTCTGTGTCCAGTTGCATCAATTCGGCGAGACTCGAGCCTGGCTGCACTTCCCACAAACCACAAAGTTGCACTTCCCGCAACACATCATGCTCAATCAGGACACGCCCCAATGGCGTCGTTTGACTTTCAATCTGCTTCCAGACTTCATCATCCAGCGTCCGCGTATTGAGCCTTACAATGCCGTATTGGACAATTCGTCCAGTCTCCTCGGTTACCAGGGTAATTTCTCTGGAATACCATCCCTGAGTGCGGTGGCACCGATGCACAACAACGTTGACTTTTTCGCTGTAATGTGACTCAACCGTCACTGTCATATGAGCGTGATGGTCGAGCAACGACTCATAAGGGTCCGGTACCTTGGCAACCGACTGAAACTCACCCAATTGTGAATGGCCTACCGGCTCACAATAGAACTCGTCCAGCAAATTCCGGATATCGATGCGTGAATCATCGGAGGAAGCCACTTCGCTCATAGGTTCACTCACTATTCCTGCCGCTCACCCCAAAGGTGCCGTGACACCGAGAGTGACAACGGAAGGTGTGGGCATCTCCGGTCTCTCCAATACAGTATCCACAAGAAAATAAAACAGGCGACGAAGTTCTTCTACATCAATTTCATCAGCGACCTTTTCAGCTCTTGCCTGATGTTTATCAACAAGTTTCAACGCAGTTTCAAAAACATCTGCCTGTTCATAGAGTTTCCGCACCTGAAAGAGTCGCTCAGCGTCTGAAAGACCACAGTCGGACTCTGCCAAATCAAGCAATCGCGTGGCATCTTTTTCTGGCAGGCCTTGCAACGCCAATGCCCACAACAAAGTAGGGCGACCACCGAAAACATCTCCCCCGGCCGACATTTTGTTTGAATCATCACCAATCCAATCACCCAAATCGTTGAGTATTTGAAAGGCGACCCCCATATTCCGGCTGAAAGTACGAATGGCTGTTCGGTATGGCGTTGCGTCTCCCGCCATCCGAACCCCACTGAGCAAGGCGGCTTCAAAAGCAGGCGATGTCTTCAGTGCATAGACTTTGAGTGCATCAAGCGGAGTCAACCGGCGATCTTTTCCGTCCCGCCAGATCAATTCAGATCCCTGCCCTTCGGCAAGCCGCATGTGGGCTGCAGCCAAGGCATCCAGAACGTCCACTCGCGCCTCGCTCGGCACATCATCCTGATCTTCGTTGCGGCTTAACAATCGGTACCCAAGCCCGATCAAGTAGTCACCAACATTAATGGCAGTAGGAATACCGAACCTGCGGTGAACTGCAGGTTGTCCATAGCGGAATGCATCATCATCTTCGATGTCATCATGCACAAGACTCGCCTTGTGAAACGTCTCGATGCTCATGGCAGCGCGACGGACTGAAATCGGAAATTCGGAAATTGCAGTTTCCGCCGCAGGACCTGTCGCATGTCCACCTGTCATCGCATCATACGCAGCGAGGGTGATAAACGGCCGCGAGTGTTTTCCACCACGACTCAGGAAATCGTAGGCGATGTGTTCGGTTGCCGAAATCGCATCCATCTCCTCGATGTCAGTCACACTGACTGCATTTTCACCCAACTCTGCTTGAGTACGCACGCGAGGTGCGAGGACGTCCATGGTCTGTGACTTGAACAGATCACTGGCAGCACGCATTAGATGAACGTAGCTTCGTGTCACGCTTTGAGCGGGCTGATAAGGTGTTCGGATCATCTCATTGACCCATGGCTCATCCACCTTTGTGTTTCGGCAATCGCTGCTCAACAGAGGGACGGCCATGCAAGGAATCCCAGCCAACAACACTTTGTCGATCGCCTTTTCCAGGACGTTCAAGCACGCGACACCGACAACCGCATCAACGTAGCCACCGACGATGATCTTCATCACCACTGGCGATCCTTCAGCTACCAGTACCCGGTATCCCATGTCTTCGGCCAAGCCACGAAAATCCGCAATGCTGCAGGCACCACACTCTTTACAATTCATTCCGAATTGATCGTATTCAGCAGGGCAGCCTTCAGCATGTTTGAGACAGTGCGGCAAAAGAAACAGACGGCGTTCGGGTGGAACGGCCGACAACGATTCTTTCCAGAATTCGCTGCTGATCATGACCATCATCCAGCCCAGATAACCTTCGGGCAAATCCGCCTCCTCCAAAGCTCGACGGGCTACTTGCTCCATCTCATCCTTGGTCATCGGAGCGGACCGATCGATCCGGGCCGCGATATCAGCGCAGCGTGCTCGCAAGCTCTCTCGTAATTCAAAAGTTTCGGGCACGTCTTTGAGATGGCTCGTTTTCCGACGTGGCGTTCGGCCTTCGGAAGTCGTTTCCGACTTCGGCGCCGTGCCACTAGTGCTGAGTCCGCTGGACAAACCTATACCTCAGGGAGCGTTTGTGTGGGGTTCTGTAAAGGATTCGTTTCGTCTGGTGACCCATTTCGGGCCGGTTGGTCTGCCGCAAGCTGAAGGTATTTCCCCAACGCTGCCGTGGTGAAGATCAAAGGATACAAGCGTTCGTGGTACCAAAGCTTGGCAAAATAAAAACCGATGGGCCAAGGTAACCGGTGCCGCTTTTCTTCAAAGCTCTTCAACAGGAATTCGACGCCGGAGATTATAGCCTGACTCGTCGCTTTGGTCCCACCATGCTGAGGTACAGTTTGTGCGTTGAGACCACCCAATCGGTCTGTTTTGTCTCGTTTTGTATCTTCCTTGCCGGTTTCAGGGGCTGATTTTTTCCCGGAAAGTGCAACGGTTGCCAATGCTTCGACCGCCAACGCCGTTTCTTCGACGCTGCTGACGACGTCAAATTCCCCGAACTGTTTTTTTTTTAGCCAAAGGGCGACAGAACCGCCTCCACCCCAGCCACCGTCATCATTTTGGTTCTCCACCAGATATTGACACCCAGCACCCAATGCCTGCGAAGAAAGACTTCCAGAGGCTGCTGCAAGCAAAACCCGCGATGTTCCATAGACCGGATTTGACTCATCCACACGGTCCTGATTGCCAAACCAGAGGGGCAACCAGGATCCGTCAGGCTCCTGGTTTTTCTCCAGAAACCGGGTGCCCGAGTTTACCATCCCGACCGCTTTCGCATCAGGAAACTCGTTGACGGTCAAAGCCCGCAACGCGTGCGCGGTCAGGTCATTACTACTGCGATCAAAAGGCAGTTTGCCCCAACCGCGACAAAAGGTCGGCCAACCACCATCACGATTTTGCAGTTTCAACAACCAAGCTCGCCCCGCAGCAATCGCGGCGTCACACCTCTGTTGTTGTGTCGCATCCAATGCAGGCTTCATGTACGCGAGAGCCAAAATCGCAGCAGGAGTATCGTCACTATCGGGCACTGCGCCACTCAGATCACTCCAACCCCAACCACCAGGCTCAGCTCCGGTAAACGGATGACGCACCTCATGCTGACATCCTAAATGCCAATCCAGCAAGTCGGGTGTGCACCAGGCACGATCGTCTGCTGGATCAGCCGCGAGGGCGTTGATCGAAAGAGAAGTCACCCACGTTGCCAGATTAGTATCGATTGGCCAACTGCCATCCTCATTCATCGAATTCACAAGAAATTCAAGACCTCGTCGAGACACATTGTGCTCGGCCCGCTTTGTCGCAGCAAGGCTCATGACCACAAAGGAGGTGAGAGGAGTTGCTTCTAAATATCCTCCGCTTTGCGGTTGCATCTTTTCCAGCACCCTCATGCTGCGACCAACCGCAGCCGCCCGGACCAACCTCATTGGAAAGAAAGCTTTCGGTCCATGAAAATGACGAGCCTGGCCAATCGCAACCAGCGCAGGGATCGCGTAACTGACCACCGGCATCTGTAACAAGCGGTACATCGACTGCGGAAAGACAGCCGCTTCAAACGGCAAGGCCGCGACCCTATTCCAAGGGACCAAACCTGCGATTGCCATGTTGGCCAGAATGGGGATAACAAACGTCTTGTCTTTTCCATAACGCTCTTTCAAAGCATCCAACTTGCCCAACCGCTCGACGTACCGTTCCAACGCAAGGACGGCCTCCTTGGCAAGCGTGCTGCCGATCGCCTGACCGGCCAAAGCAGAGGCAGCTAAAACGAGGTAGCTGGTGGCAATGTTGGAATGACTGCGATCCGTGTCACCAAACCCCCCGTCTTCGTTCTGCTGATGTTGCAGGTACTGAATTCCAGATGCGATGCATTTCCTGATCTGTTGGTCGGCACTGCAGTCGCTCTGCTGCGAACTCGCCTTGTGAATCAAGACTGCCGACATCGCACTGACGGCCGTTGCAGTGCTCAAGGCGGAAGGAGAAAGCGTCCCTGTCCAGCGATGCCCATCACTTCTTTCGGCCAACAATTCACCGCGCAGTTGATCAAGCGTGACTCTAGCGCGTTCGCGGATGCTTGGTTTCATTTGCAGTGCTTTTCCATGATTTTTCACCCTTGCCGCACATGCCAGACCAAGCATCACTCCGCAGGTCACGCACGAATGGCGTTCAAACGCTTGTCACTTTCGCTTCTCTGAACGCCTTGTCAAGCTCTGAACGCCTTTTCGAGAAGCGTCAGCTGCCCCTTTGCAAATCCCAACACCTGTGCTGCCCCGAGGCCGCACAGGCACAAACAGCAGATTCTGATATTTACCGATGCCGGATTGTATCGCCGCTACAAGTGGGCGACTATCTTCTGTAAAGCCCAAACATTGATGGCAGGAATTTCTAACCCAAAGCCTCCGTCTCTCATACGAGCCAGCGGTCCTAACACAAATTGGCGGTAATAAGTGATGCAACGTCGTGAATTTCTTGGAGTAGCAGCCGGGACATTGTCGGCTTGCGGCTTGACTCGGAACATAAAGAACACGGACGCCCGAGAACGGATACAGCGTTCCGGACCCCCACGGTTTGAAATTGGTCTTGCTGCGTATTCGCTCCGGAATTACTTCGCCTACAAAAAGGGCAAAGCCCAGAAACCGTCAGACGATGGCCCAAGCATCGACATGATCGGGTTTCTCGATTACTGCGTTGCCCACAACTTTGATGCTGCCGAACTTACGAGCTATTTCTTTCCGCCCAAGGCAGACAAGGCATATTTCCTCGGCTTGAAGCACGCTGCATTCATTCGTGGCGTGGCAATTTCAGGCACAGCGATTGGAAACAATTTTACAGTTGGCGTTGGCCCCAAACTTGACTCAGAAATCGCAGAAGCAAAAGAGTGGATCGACCGAGCCAGCCTGCTAGGCGCCCCCCACATCAGATTTTTCGCCGGAACCAACCGGCAACTCGAAGGGGACCCAAAGCGTCTCGATGAAGCCGCTGACGCCCTCAACCAGTGCGCTGAGCATGCCGCAAAGCATGGCATTTTTATCGGTGTTGAAAATCATGGAAACCTGACACCGTCGCAACTGCTTGCAATCATGAAACGGATCGATAGCCCGTGGATAGGCATCAATCTTGATACAGGGAATTTCCATTCAGACACTCCTTACGAGGACCTCGAAGAGTGCATCGACTTCACCGTCAACGTTCAGGTAAAAGTCAGCATGAAAACACCAGCGGGAAAGAAATATCCTGCCGACATGGAACGCATCGGCAAAATCCTGAAAAAAGGCAACTACCAAGGGTATGTCATCCTCGAGTACGAAGACGAGTCTCCCTATGAACGGATCCCAGATGCACTGGCAGCACTGAAACAGGCACTCTGACATTACATCCGGGTGCGTCCGACAATCCAGAGTTGCATGCTGCCAACCAATGCTGACCAAATCTGTTTCACGTGACCGTGAAACAGCCCGGCTGCTGGACCCAAAATCTTGCATTCCAAAATGCATGAATTTTGAGACATTGAATGACCCTGAGTGATCGATGGTGACTTGGCCGACCAAGTCTGCTATTTCACGGGTGTCGGGATTCCCTCCTCACACCTGAGCCAACGGCAAGACAGGATTTTCATGAACGGTTCATCCCCCCGAGCAATGCGTTTCCTGAGATGCGTGGTTTCGCTGCCGATCATGATCAATTTGGGTTTCATCATCCAATCAGCGACAGCTCAAGACCAACCAGCGACAGCTCAAGACCCACCAGCGACAGCTCAAGACCAACCAGCTTGGAAAAAGGGGCGTTCGACTTGGAATGGAGAAAGCTACGAAGTCCCAAAAATCCCGGGAAAGGCTCCTCGCTTCACTCTGCCAATCGCGGAAGACATTCCACGACCCTACACGATTCCAACGGATCCCAATGCCGCCAGCGCAGCCCAGACCATGTCGGCAAAGCACTTCGCCGAGAATCCAGCCGCACCTGAAATCATGGTGTCGGGGACGAAAGAACGAGCACTGCCACAGGCCCCCAAGCTGACGCTACCTGCCGGAACGGCCCGGACGCCACGCCAGATCATCCCTTCAAATCCCAATGTTTCGACCGGTGATGCCGAACCTTGGCAAACCCAGTTGCAGTTTCCTGAGGATCAAGCCACCCCACAGCCTGCCTCGTCAAGCGAAACGGGAGCCTTGTCCCCAGCAACCTTCTCGTCGCTCCCGAGCAATGCCTTGAATGATTTCCTGAGCACGGACCCCGTGTCGCTCAATGGGCAAAGACCAGACGACAGTAATGCTGAAGGCATGCCACTCCCATCATCGCAAGTGGGACAAGTTCCGAACACGCAACCTACCCAAAAGGTTTCCGAACAGGCGGATTCAAAATCTGGTCAAGAACCCGAGAGCAGCGCTGACGCGTCTTCCAAAATCAACTCTACCACCCCGGGCTTGGATTCATCGGAACCCGCCCCTCTGCAAACGGAAGTCACTCGTTGGTATCAATATCCGCGAGGATGGATGAAAGGCTGGGATTCTCATGCAGAATTCGGCTTGGATGGAAGTGATGGCAATGCGAACACGCTTGCAATGCAGGCCGGTGTGGAGCTGAAACGAAAGACTGAGCGGTACACACTGGGCATGGACATCAACTACCGGCAAGCCAGCAGTCGCAATAAAACCACCGAGCAAAACGGCCGTTTCAATCTCAACTTTGATCGTTTATTAGGCAACACCTCGTGGTCAGCATTTGCCAAACACGGCATGGAATGGGACCAATTCAAGCCGTTTGATTTACGCCTGAACCTGAATGGAGGCGTTGGTTACTACTGGCTAAGAAGCGACATCGCGACTTTCGCAACCCGCTTCGGTGCTGGTGCATCGCGGGAAATCGGAGCCCCCATCGATGAGTGGACCCCTGAAGCGGTCTTTGGAATGGAAGCTGAAAAACAACTCACTTCGCGGCAAAAGCTGAAGGGTAAATTCGATTACTTTCCTGCTTGGGAGAATTTTGGCGACTATCGCCTGGTCAGCGATGTGTCGTGGGAAATCCTGCTTGATGGGAGCGAAAACCTCAGCCTTAAACTTGCTGCCACAGACCGTTATGACAGCACCCCACAAGGCGCTAAACCCAACGACATCTATTACTCGCTGTTATTGCTATACAAGTTCTAGGCCAAGCTTCAAGAACAGGGCGCACTGCACCAAGTCGGGCATGCAACCAGCAAGCCACCGGAAAGCAGCAAGCCACCGGAAAGCGTTATGGCAAGAGCCACAGCGGCGACTCTAACGCACAAAAACCTCAATGGTTTCATTATTCAGTGGCCGGGCAATGACGGTCTGAGCCCATGTTGGCGGGCCAGTCAAACCTCTTGCATTACGTGAAAATCCATACCGTTCACTTGGGAAACCGATGGCGTTCTTGTTGAGGATACTATCGTCGTTTTCATCGTGAAAAACGGCGATTGCAATTTTCTCGGGTAAGGCGTTCAGCGGAACTGGAATGTAAACCTGACCTGCAGTGATGGGTTCAACACTTGCAAAGACCGCATCTGCCGGTCTTTCAAACGTCGATTCGGCTCCGTAAATGGCAATTTTAATGGTGCCATTGTCGTTGGCAGCACCGAGGATTCGGATGACCACAATCCCTGAGGTAGGATCACCTGCAGCGAGCACCGCTTGAATATTTTCGGCATCCGGGAATCTCGGCTTCTCAAACAGCAAATTCTGTTGGTAGAAGAGCATGCTGGCCCCGACCATCAAAATGATCCCAACAAAACCCAGCAAAAGATTGCCATGGTTTTTCGTCCACAGCCCCGGTTCCTTACCGCGGTAATCCAAGTCCGGGATGGCGAGCGAATCCTGCGTCAAAACAACACCTATCCAAAAGATCATCACTGAGGTCAGCACACTTCAGTCTAACACGTTCCTGAACGCTTCCCGACCGGTAAGTGGTACCAAGTAAAATTTTCTGTGGAACCAAACGCCACAAGAGAAGCCCTGCGGGGACTTTTAATTTCCATCCTGCAGAATATTTCTCATATCCTCAATCAATTCCTGCTGATGTTCCATCCAGCAGTCGAATCGATCCGCATCATCATCCCAACGCACCCACATTTCTGACCGATCAGAGAGAACGAGCTTCAGTGCGTTGATCGCCCGGGGGACCAGGAACTTGCAGTTCAGATCACGATGCTGTTCACACCATCCCGCTGCAGCATCTGGTAGTCCCGCTCGTGGGCCTGTAATCACACCACGCAACATTTCGGCAGTACAGACAACACCAATGCAGGCGAGGAAATCAAAGTAGTCGAGCCCTTGGAGATCCAGACACTTCATAAAAAAAGCGATCGGATCAGAGTCGTGCAGATCCTCCAACCAGTCGCAAGCAATTCCATCCTCAAACGTCTGGTAGCCCCATGAACTCATCGGGTTCAATCCATCGCAACGGGGTAACAACAGTGACACAACGGCATGGCATGAAAAGGGAACAAGGATCACCAGACAAAATCGAACAGTGATGCCCCGGTGAATCATCCACTGTTAGAGAAACAGGCGGTTTTGGTCGGTGGCACCTCTCAAGGCTGCCGTCAGAGCATGTGACCTGACCTCGCTGTGACCTGACCTCGCTGTGACCTGGCCTCGCTGTGACCTATCAGCCGCAACTTAATTTTTCAGCACCTGGGAAACATCACAGTGATCAGGCTTGCCGCAACTGCAAGCATGGCAAGATGGTCGCCTCCGGTCAGGAAACAGCCGCTCCCAGTTCAGGCAATCAATTGTCCCACCACCAGTTCTCGCTTGTGGCCGCCAGCGCGGTGCTAGAAACTTTTGACAGATTCGTGTCAGTGCGTTGCTTTTCAACCACCTCAAAGCCGTTGATATCAACTCCGCCTGAGGCTGTGACAACCCACTTGCCACCACGTCCGCGAATGAAGCTGCATTGTGGGTCAACTGCTTTGGGAGTGTTATAGCTTGCCAGTGGCAAATCATCACTTTTGACAGCGAACAGAGCGAGATCAAGGTTTGCTTTCTTTGCAAGACCTTCCTGAACAATCAAAGTCGCGACAATGGTCATGTCCATGATGTTCTGGAGGTCCGAGAAGATCGGCATGCGGCGAGACAATTCTGAGTATTTCTCGGTCATGGTATCAGCAAATGCCTGTGCCAATTTGTCTTTTTTGCCGGTTTGCGATGCGGTTCCATCCCCACTGATTGCATCGATTTCAGTCATGGTTTTCACACCCTGACCACTCAGTTTCCACGCTAATCCGTCTTCGCTCTTGGCCAGAGCGTCATAATCACAAGCCATCCACCAACGCGGGTTCTGATTCGACGCGTGTGCGGTGTTTTTCGACATCTCAAGATAGCTGTTCAAACCATTGACTTGAGAAGGAGCCAAGCCCATGGCAACTCGTTTCATTTCGTAATCAGCGGCAACCATGGTTCGAGCAAAGCGAGAATCGGTTGGCACGCCGGTCAATTGAATCGTCTGGGGTCCGAAAGCTTCGCGCATCGAAGCTTCATAAACTGCGGGATTTTGTCCTGGCCGCAAGGTGATCCGTCGCATCAGTTTCTGGAGACGCAGTCGCCCCTCGGCGGTTGGCTCAATCGAGCAACTGATACCTTCCTGACGCGCGGTCTCCACACTCCGCAAGGCGACAACCAGATCCGAGAGGCGCATTGTTGCTCCCCCGGTGATCGTGCCAACGACGAAACCATCGGGACGCACTTTCCAAGGTTCGGCTGGTCCAGCAATGACGACATCATTTTTTGCTTTGTCAACGAAGACATATTCGATCCGTTGCAAGCCAGCCAAATACTGGACATCGCTTGGAATCTCGCGGCCTTCTGCGTTTGCCTTGACAATTGCGTTCTGGATTCCACGAAGGGAAACCATCCGCATGTTGGCACGCTTGGCAATGTCACCAGCGATCGGGGCCCAACCCCGCTCAACGGCATTTGTCAGTTCCTGCAACTCTTGCACGGTTGCAGTCCGCATGACGCCCGAGGCATCAATCATGACACCACCGACCGCTCGACCGCCATTGCCAAACTGCCCGGCTTGAGCAGTTGTGGTCAGCGTCAGCACGCCTAGGAAGACAGGGAAGAGTGAACGAACAATACTTTTCATGGCAAAATCCATCGCGGTGGATCTCCGGGATTGCCGGCGGTGTCGGACACCACCAAGGTGTTAGAGGTTTTATTAGCTATACCCCATTGTGACCGAAGTTTTGCACTTTTTCGAGAAAAAACTGGCGGTGGTTGAGGATAGTTCACGCAAAAAATATCGGCAACGGAAGGTTATGCGGTCTCGTCTAGCTATCAACGGTGGACGGGAATTGCCCCAGATTCTAGTTTGGAGGGAGCAAGAAGCGGAACAGCAATGGTCAAATTTAGGCTTCGAAAGCCGATCCCACGACCTCGGAGCGAGCATTTTGACTGCAATGGATCGTCATCCCCCGGAAAATCCACCCCAAACGTCGACCGGAGCGTTGCAAGATCAAGGGGCTTATCTGATTCTCCGAAGTGCGGGCCGCTGGAGTGATGTTTTCCGCCTTACCCCGCCGCAAGGGGCGGTTTTTGGGCGAGCCTCGACAAATGAGATCATCATTCGTACCGAACAGGCGAGTCGACAACATGCTCGTGTTTTCTGGTCAGAAGAGGGCTGGAAGCTCGAGGATTTGAACAGCCGAAACGGTACCTTGCTCAATGGTCAGCCGGTTTCTTCGCCCACACGTCTGGAAGATGCCGATTTGATTGAGGTCGCCGGCTTTGCCATTACCTTTGCCCGCAGGATTGAAGGTGGCATCGGTGAACCGGTTCGCTCACCCAAGGCACCGGGGCAGGCCACCGAAGACCAAATCACGCTGGAAATGGACGACAGTTCCATCACAGACCGGCGACGGCACAGTTCCTATCTTTTCGATCCGACCGGTTCTGCCAAACCTGCATCGGAAGCCAACCAGGGTCAATCCAGCCGGCATTTGCTTCAATTGGCTTTTGCTTTGGCCAGGTGCGACCGGATAGAACAAGCAGTAGACATTGTGTTGGACTGCCTTGCTGCTCACGTGCAACTGGACACCGCTGGTGTCTATGTCTGCCAAGCAAAAAAATCACGCGGACAAACACAAGACATTCCATTGGCGGGAACTCGGCAATCTGGCTCTCGCAGCTACCGCCGCCCCCCCGATTCCCTGCTGACATCGGTTGCGACAGAAGAAGGCGAGGCAATTCTGGCACGCAATGTCATGGGTGACGAACAATTGGCGACCGAGAATAGCCGTGGAGAACTCGATGCCCAAAGCGTTGTGATGGCGCCGGCCAGAGATCAGCGAAACCAACTTCGAGGTTTGGTACACGTCACGACCACTGAAGGTACTCCACCCCTGGGAGCTGATGAACTCGAATTCATTGTCGCAACCTGCGAGATTTTTGGTGAATCGCTCGGCAATCTCGCAGACCGCAAACGTCTGGACCGGTCACTTCGAAAGAGTCAAAAACAGATCAAAGAGTTGCAGGATCGACTCGGAGACAAAGTAAACATCGTCGGCAAGAGTGCATCGATTGGAGAAATTGTACAGCAGATCGGAATGGCAGCACCCACCAATGCGACGGTCCTGGTGCGGGGTGAATCAGGAGTCGGCAAAGAGCTGGTCGCTGCGGCATTGCATCATGCCAGTGACCGAAGTGGTGAGCCACTGATCTGCTTGAACTGTGCAGCTCTGTCACCCACTTTGTTGGAAAGCGAGCTCTTTGGACACGAGAAAGGTGCTTTCACGGGAGCAACCGAACGCAAACGTGGAAAATTTGAAGCTGCCAATGGTGGCACTTTGATGCTCGACGAAATTGGTGAAATGAGCCCTGAGGTGCAAGCCAAGTTCCTGAGAGTCATTGAGGGACATCCATTCGAACGAGTGGGTGGCCACGAGCCCATCAAAGTCGATGTTCGCGTCGTCGCCGCAACCAACCGTGATCTTCAAACCATGGTACGCGAAGGTAAATTTCGTCAGGATTTGTACTACCGACTGCATGTGGTGGAGATCCTTGTGCCACCACTTCGAAAACGGGGCAAAGACTGCCTGCTCCTCGCCGATTACTTTCTGTCGCAATTCAATCAGGAAATGGGACGAAGAATCGAGGGTTTTTCAGATGCTGCCAAAAAAGCTTTGCTCGAATACTCGTGGCCAGGAAATATTCGTGAACTGAAAAACGTCGTGGAACGCGCCGTGGTGCTCAACACGAAAGACCGGATAGAAGCCACAGACCTGGCCCTGGCACCTGCCACCGAGGGCCTACCAGCAAGTGGTCAGGCCGATGACCCTGCACAAATGACGCTTGCAGCTCTGGAACAGATTCATATTGAACGAGTTCTTCGTCACACCGATGGAAACAAAAGTCGGGCGTCGGCCATTCTGGGGATCGAACGCAGCACCTTGGATCGAAAACTGAAGCGTTTTGCAGCAGCACGATAGCCCGCCAGTGAATACTCAGTAACATGCAACGCTCAGGAACCTCGGCAGCACTGGCAACAATGTCTTCCCACAATGTCTTCCAGTCATCCGATACTTGCTGAGTCAGGTCCTGCCGGGTCGCTCAACCTTCCAAATCAAGGTTGGTTCCGGGCGTGGCGCGGGGTTCGCGATCGGTGCCAGGAGGGATTCCCTCGGCATCCGCTTGAGTCCGAGGGTCAGTGTCACGTGGGTCGGTGATACCTTCGTCTGCCTTTGATTCATCGCCCTCCCCATGGCGTTCGAACTGGTCAAGAAGCTGACGTCCATCCCCGTCACGATCACTGGTCTGATCGCCAGCATCTATCGCATTGGAATCAGCAGACTTCCCCCCCGGTTTGTCGGCCGTCGCCTGCTGCCGAGTCGCCTCCATTGCCTGTGCGTCGGCCTCGCCTCCACGTGCAGCGGCACGACCGGTTCCGGCGATCGACGCCGCAGCAGCACTTGGATTGATATTCATTGACTTATCCTTCTTTTGAAAGCCTTGGTCAAATCTTTAGAATGGCAGCCACTTCCCCAATCCTGTTTTCGGTTCGTTTGCAATTTCTTCCCGGTCATCAGAAATCGCCGGGAAAATCATTTCCAGTGTCTCTTCGACACCTTCGAGCGTGCGCCGTTGATAGGTAAGCGAGTGCAGCGGCCCGCGTACATCAATGGTCCACAATGTGTACTGCTCACCCAGCGTCAGCAGCCCCATCAGGGTGTTTCGGGGATTGACCTGTGTTTGAAAGCTTACGTCAAGTTCCTGACGATTGTCGAGTTTTCCGTAACCTTTTAGGGCAATCAGATCGCCTGAGACATCGATTCGATCAAAAGTAATCGTCTCTCCAAAAAGCTCGAACTGGATTTCCGCATCCGTCAGGGCTGAATAGTCCTGTTCGTCAGGCTTCTTGATCCTGAGCAATTCCATCACCTGATCCATCAGAGGCAACTTATAAAGGGTTGCATCACGAACCAGAGACCAACCTTTACCACGCAACATGCTCATATTGCCAAGTCTCCCCAACAACCGTGTCCGACCTCGCAGACTGCCGGACATGTCGTGTCCATTTTGCCCGAAGTCGGCGAGGATATTCGGTACCATCGCATTCTCAACACCGAGTACCACATCAAAGTCACCAGTCGATAACTGGACGTTGCCATCCATGACCAGAGTGCCACCAAACAGATTTCCATGAAGTCGGTTTTCTGCTCTCGCGATCACTCGCGGGTCTTCCAAATCAGCAATATTGGGTGATGTTGCTCCGCGTACGGGATTGCCCAGATACAACATTGTGTTGGCAATTGAAAAGGGACCTTCAATATTGGTCAACTGCAGATCATAGATATGCATCGAGTCAATCTGAATGTCTCCGTTGGCAAAGATACCGCGTTCATCCTGCCTGCCAATGACTCTGACACTCCCCCTCATGGAATGCACAGGACCAACCTCCGCAATACGATTCCCCTCCAATTGCAAGGCAATGTCCCAGTCCAGGTCGGGGTTCACATGCATCGCGTCCGGCAATGCGATCCGCGTCGCTCCCGAAATACCGATGGGACCACGCAACTGCAACGCCTTCATTGCTTCTCGCATTTGTGCGGGCATGGCCGCAATCAGTTCCACGTCAGGCAACAGCCTGCTGCCGGCATGCAGATTCAACATCAACTCCCATCTTCCCTCTACGTTCTGACGGCAAATTCCATTAGCCGACAACATCGATGCATCGTGACGCCCCTTCAACGAAATCAATTCCACCTTTGAGCCATCGTAAAAGACTGAGCCAGCAGTCACATCAATCCGATAGGGAAGATAGTTGGGACGCAAACTCAGTGTACGGCTGGTGACTTCATCGGATTCAAACTGGTTGGCAGTCAATTCGAGGTCAAGTTTCCCACCCGACCCGACCTGTTCGAGCTTGGCCGTCAGCTGATCCAGAATTCCTGTAGGTGAGATGGCGTCCCAGATTCGACTCGCATCGTCAGGCAAAGAATTCCGGAGTGAGTCGTCCATCAGGACGTTGGTTGCATCAAACTGCAGCTTCAGGTGGGACGGTACTGGGGCCGCATTGTTCAGATCCGTCACCAGGTCAGCGCCCGCATTCAGGTTTGGCTTGCCGGCAATTCGATAAAATCCACTGCAAATGACATCATGCCCATTCGCACTCACCCCCCTCAGGCCATTCAGACGCACGACATCATTTTCTACCTGTAGTCTTCCGTTGACCTTGTACAACGGGTAACGAAAATTTTCGTACCTGACATACCCATCACTGACACGCACATCTATCTTTCGCGATGAACGACCATTCGCATCGGTCGTCAACAGGGCCGTTACCAAATGCAATGATCCGCGAGGTTTCAGCGACCGGGTGAAGGACTCCAACTTGGACATCGGGCCATCGCGCGGAGACATTGATTTCAACAGAGTGGCGTCAATTGGAATTGGGCCATCCGTCGTGATTGCAAAAGATTTTTCAAGTGTGATCCCAGGCTTGATTGGCAGTTTGAAAGCACACTGCATCTGGTTGGAACCCATGGTTCCTCCCAACCTTTCGGCGACCGCAATCCCATCGCGGATTTCAACTTTTCCAAACAGACTTTCGATGGGGTAGGGGAAGCGATCATATTGCACATCCACTCCCTTACAAGTCACATGTCCGTCAAGTTTCCACTGCAAATCCTTGTGCTGCAGGTTGCCCTCAATATCCACTCGCCCGTACGGTGAAAACTTGTGCCAATTAGCTTGCATCTTTGCGGGCAAAGCTGCCGCCAACCGCTCGTCAAGCATGATATTGCCGGCGTGAATCCGCAACTCAGTGTTACAAGGCCACGCATACCCATGAATTCGGCCGCTGGTTCGCACCAACGAATCCCCAAACATGAATTGTGAAGCCTGGATTGAAAGACCCGTGGGATCACAACTCACAATACCACGCAACTGTGAGATTGTTTGCGGTAGGGAGGGATGCGAAAAACGTCCCTCATGAATGGTGGTATTGAGCTTGTAGTCAAGTTTGCCGGCCGGCGATTGGTGCACAGCGAAACTTGCATCGCAAATGCACTGCAAATCCCGCAACTCTCTCGCTTTCGTTCTCCACTGTGGCGGCAAACGATCAAACAGATCCCGACTGAGATAAGCACCTTTGACGACGCCTCGAATATCAACCCCGCGTTTCGACTGATTGATCTGAACGACCAGCGAATTTGCGAAGTCAGTCGCTCCCCGGAGAGTGATCGAGTCATCAGTCCCACCCTCAGCGTTGGGTGTCCGAACAACCAGGACTTCTGGAAACGACGCAATCATCGGTCGACTGCGGGAATGATCATCGACCAAATGGAGTCGCAGGCGACGAATTTCCATTCGTGGTGTCACAGGGCCAAATTTTGGCATGGGCAACAATTCGCTAATGGTTGGAGTCCCATCCTCCAACAGTCTTGTGTTGGCATGCACACCATCCAAAAGGATCCGATGTGTCTTTAGTGGTATCCCGCCGGAACCCAACTTATCAGCATCCAAATCCGCCTCAACGGTCAAACGCTCGATGCGAAGCAACTCGCTGTCTTCGGCACCACTGATGGCCAAGGAAGGATCCAGAATCCTCAGATCCTCAAAAATGAAACCAACGCTCTGATCGAAGTGGCCGCGTCGCAAAGAAACAACATGGTCAGGATAACGCTCCTGAAAGATCTCCAAGACATGTCGGCGTGCTGTCTCACCCACCGTCTGGGGAGTCAATGTGTAAACCACAAACGCGACCCCCACGCAAACAAGCGCAGCACTTAAAAGCCGCGAGAGAAGTCTCGGCTTGGCGGAAATCGGCGCATCCTTGGTGCCATTCAAACCCGAACCTTAGAGCGTTCAGTTGTCGCGAGCGTTCCATCACGTCGCTGCCAGATAATAGCCCCGTTTTCACGACTCCAGCCAGCCCAAAAACTGCCAAAAACGGTAGATCCACGGGGATTGCCAGGGACTTTCCAAAGAAGCGGACATCGAAAAAACACTCAATGCAAGCATTGTGTAAAGCGTGGCTCGACGTGCTCGCGTGGTCTCAAACCAAGTCATCACGGGTGTCGCAACAAGCAACCACAACGGCGCAAACCACAACAGCCAGCGAAAACACACGCTGACGCCCCCGTAATTACGGTCAATGAGCGGACGATTCAAATAAAACAGGAAACAAACAAGAGACGCCACCGAAATCGCCAGCGTTAGACGGCGAAACTCGGAGGTACCACGCATCACACCGACCAAGAGCCCCACCGGCACCAACAACCACAGCGGAGTCAGCGAAAACAATCCATGATGCCCAAAGGTCATTTGGGAAAAATAGACAAGTTTGGAAGCTTCGCCTTGATCGACACCACGACGCGATCCGTCTTTCCAATAGGTATTGGGGTATTCATACCAATCATCCCACTTGGCAAGTGACCACACGGTTCCTGAGAGCAACAAGGCAAATTGACGTTCGCCGCTTTGTACCGTCCATCGCGCTGGTTCGTCGGATTCAGCGATCTCAATCTGATCGGCACGGTTGCTCAAACCTGCTTCCCAGAGCCGCCGCTGAAGCTCCTCTTTGACAGACGGGTCAGGTTCACGACTCGCCGTCACCGACGAGTCAAGCACAGCAATCGTCACTCCGTTTCCACGATGAGCATAAGGGGGACGAAGACTTTGGTGTGCGAGCCAATTCGTTCCAAAGAAACCAAGTGCCACGACGGCCACCCCGCCGATGAAGGGCAATACCGAGACGCGTTTGGCCCATGTGAATAAGCCAAACCAGAGGACCAACATCGAGAGCGCGGGCAATTCATTTGCCGCCGCCAAAGCAGCACAGATACCGGCTAGCAGGTACAGCATGGTGTGCGCCCGCCCGGAATCCAAGGCAATGGGTTCTTTGCTATTTGGTTCTTTGCTATTTGGTTCTTTGCTATTCGAATTTCCATCGGAATTCGACGTTCGTGAATCGGATGTTCCGCAACTCGGATCACCGGTCCTTGCGACCGTCAGCAGATAAATCCATGCCACCACCGCGGTGGCAGCAGCGGCAGGCAAATGATTGTTCAGAGAAATGGCAAAGGGTAGTAGCATGGTGCCAAAACAGCACCCCAACGCGGCCAATCGCTTGGACCAATCGTCTTTGCCAATTCGTTCAATGCACGCCATGGTGGCAAGCAAGAAGACGGCCAGGAGAGGCAGGTTGACTAATCCAAGGAGAATTCTTGTCAGGTAGATCGGCTGATCGGTCAAAGTCATGCCGGTGACAAAATTGACGACTTTATAAACACCGGCCACTGCGGTCGGGAAAAGTGGTGGTTTACTGCTGTAGTAGTGCTGCTTGTCATCAGGCCCCAAGTGTCGCACTTTGTCGATCGTTTGCCACGGATGAATGTGACGACGCACGGGATCCACGATTTCGATTTGGGAGTCAATGGCGTAAGTGCCATGCTCAACCAGTGACGCAACCGTGCACCACCGACTGCGATCATTCGCACTCAGGAAAGCAGTGGTTCCATCACGCCCTGTAACAACCGAGATACGCCCGGCGGTCAACGCCAGTGCGATCAAAGCAAATATCAGATAGGCAGATCGTCGTGCACGCATCTGAGACGCAGTTTGCTCGGTCATGAAGGTTGTCCCTGCGGATCCTGATCAGGCGGATTGCCCATATCTTCGGCAGTTCCTGCAACATGCTCGGCAATGCTGAACGTATCTCGGGGGCCATGCGTGCGAGCGACAACCAATTCGGCCAACAAGCCTGCAAGCAGAAACTGTGCGCCCAGCAGTAACGCAAGGATGCAATAATAGAAAATTGCTTTTTCATGAAGGTGCACCGGATCAAAACCCTCGATCGCACGTGAGATCACCCACCAAGCTGATAGAAAGAGAATTCCAAATCCCCCTGCACTGAAAAACAACATGCCTCCGACTCCAATCAGATGCAGCGGACGGCTCGAGAAGCCTGTGAGCAAATAGATGGTCATCAGATCCAGAAAACCTTTGATCATTCTGGAAAAGCCGTACTTCGAATGACCAAATCGGCGGGCATGGTGTTCGACGACGATCTCGCCCGGTTTCCACCCTCGAGCAGCAGCAAGAACGGGAATGAAGCGGTGCCGCTCACCGTACAGTTCAACTTCGTCAAAAATTTCCCGGCGGTAGGCTTTGAAACCGCAGTTGTGGTCATGCAGTTTCACACCAGTCAGCCTGCTCACCAACCAGTTGAACACTCGACTGGGCAAAACTTTGTGCAGAGGATCATGTCGCACCTGTTTCCAGCCACTGACCAGATCATAGCCTTCGTCCAATTTTTCAATGAACCGCGGAATTTCCTGCGGGTCATCCTGCAGGTCTGCGTCCATCGTGATCACAATCTCGCCTCTGCAAATTTCTGCACCAGCGGAAAGTGCGGCAGCCTTACCAAAATTACGGCGGAACCGGATCGCCTCTGTACCGGCATGGCTCTGCACCAATTTATGCATGACCGCCCACGTGTTGTCCGTTGAGCCATCATCGACAAACACAATCTGAACATGAATCCGATGCTCTTTGCAGACACTCAGAATTCGAGTGTGCAATTCCTCGATCGACTCATACTCGTTGAGCGTCGGGATGATGAACGAGACATGACGGGTTCGCGGTTGCACTTTTGCCTCTCCACTTGGATGAGAATGGGGGGGCGAGTTGCCTCCGGCGACAGAACTGTCAGCGTTTTCATTGAATGAACCAGTTTCACCTGACGTTGCCATGTCCAACTCTTCGGGGCTGTTGATGGGGTCACTGTTGATGGGGACAGACAACAGAATCTCGCAGTAGGAAAGGGTAAAGAAGTGCGAAAATCAGGCATCATGGACACGTTCGAGGCAGGACCCCCATTATGCCCATCTGTCAGGTCCATGCCAGCGGCTACCGGAATCCATGCAGTTGATGTTGCGAGATCCATGGCCGGGCCGAGCCCCGGTTATCTTCACCAACCACCTCAATTCACTCGTTTCCCGACCCCATTGTCCAACGCATCCCATGTTGGACGGATTCTGCAAAATGGTAGAAGTCAAGGTGTTGAACACTCGCGACAGCATGTTCAGTCGTTTATAAACTGGCGTCCAACCACCCGCTTTAACGCTATTTTGCCGTTGGCTTCTCACTCTCCGATCAGTTTCTCTCCCAGACAAGTTGCTGTTTGTTCATGAACACTTCAGACTCACCCTCCCCGCAACGCCGGTTCAATACCAGACTGGGCTTGCTTCTGTTTTTGGTCTATCTGGCTCTCTACACCGGATTCGTGCTGATCAACGCATTTGCCGCAGACCAAATGGAAACCATTGTCCTGGCAGGGCTGAATCTGGCGATCGTCTACGGATTTGGCTTGATTGCGTTTGCTCTCGTATTGGCGCTGATTTACGGCGCACTATGCCGCCCGGAGCCTGCTGAAGATGTCGCCACCAGTGAAGCAACCACAACCTCGGGGGATTCCAAATGATTTACGATCCCGCCCCGCTCGCAATTTTCATTTTCCTCGGATTCGTGTTCGGCACCGTTGGCCTCAGCTTCTACTTGGGTCGCAAGGCTAAATCGTCTGAAGGATACTTCGCAGCTCATGGCCAGATTCCATGGGGTGTCAATGGTATCGCCTTCGCAGGTGACTACCTCTCGGCTGCATCATTTCTCGGCATTTGCGGAATGATCGCCGCCTATGGATACGATGGTTTCCTGTATTCCATTGGATTTCTGGCCGGCTGGATTGTCGCGTTGTTCGTGATCGCCGAACCCATGAAACGACTCGGCAAGTTCACCTTCGCTGATGCTCTGGATGCAAAGTTCAATTCACGAGGAATCAAGGGGGCCGCAGGGATCAGCACGCTGGTTGTCAGCATTTTCTATCTGATTCCGCAAATGGTGGGCGCCGGATCACTGATCCAACCACTCCTGGGGCTTCCCCATTGGGTCGGCGTGGTGATGGTCGGTGTTGTGGTGATCATGATCGTGGTCACGGCAGGCATGGTTTCAACCACGTGGGTCCAGTTCCTCAAGGGCTCGCTGCTTGTCATTTTCAGCACCGTTCTCGTCGTGATGCTGCTGCAACAAGGTTTGACAACCGACACGAGCAGCTTTGAAACCATCGGCCCCCTCAACGAGCAGGAACTGACACAGGACACCATTGCCGGTCGAAAAGTGATTCCAGCCACAGATGGTTGGCAGGGTACGGCAGAGCAGAAACAGGAATTCATTCGATTCGTTCCTGAAGATGGCAGAGCTGGATACGATGTATTCCATATCGATGACGTCCCCGGCTCCGATGAAAAGTTGCTTCGACAGGCGCAGTCGGTGACCGGAACAGGAGCATCCAAACTGATCGACGGTGCCCCCAATGGTCGCGGAGAAGGTGAACGTGAATTACAGCCGATTGGACACCTGGCCAAACTTCCCGGCGGCGAAACTTCAACGGGCCCACTCGGTCCCATTTCATTCTTCACGACGATTGGAGACAGTGAAGTCATCCTTTGGGGAAACACGACGATCGTTCATTCCGAAGGCCCCAAAACGAAGGTTTACTATCAAAAGCCGACTGCAGGCAAACGGGTGCTGCGTCCAGGGGAACATCCAAAATTTGCCGGTATCCGAGGTGAAGGATTTGGTGACAAACTGAATTTTCTGTCTTTGATGCTCGCATTGTTCTGTGGCACAGCATCGCTGCCACACATTCTGATTCGCTACTACACGGTCAAAGATGGATCGGCAGCTCGCAAAAGCACGATTGTGGGAATCGCCACGATCGGCTTCTTTTACGTGTTAACGCTGTACCTTGGGTTAGGGGCCATGACCAGCGGTGCCCTGGACCTGACCGACACCAACATGTCGGCACCTTTGTTGGCTAACAGCATTCGCCCGTGGCTGTTCGCCGTCATCTCAGCGATCGCCTTCACGACCGTGTTGGGTACCGTCAGCGGCTTGATCCTTGCCAGCAGTGGTGCCGTTGCACACGACCTGCTGATCGGCGTGATGGGCATGAAACTCTCAGGAGAAGCTCAGGTTAAAGTCGCAAAAATTGCAGCCATCGTGGTGGGTGGCATCGCCATCGTCTTGGGTGTTCTCTTCAAGGAACTCAACGTGGGCTACCTTGTGGGCTGGGCATTCAGCGTGGCCGCCAGCGCAAACCTGCCTGCCCTGGTCATGCTTTTGTTCTGGAAAAAGACGACGAAAGAAGGAATCATTGCTAGCGTTTTGGTAGGGATGATCAGTTCACTAGGATGGATCCTGCTGTCGGCAGATACCTACAAATCAGTTTACGGCCTCGATCCCAAGGACGCGATCGCACCGTTCAGCCAGCCGGGAATCATCACAATTCCTTTAGCTTTCATTACGCTGATCGTGGTCTCGCTGTACTACCAAAACCGAGGGACTCAGACAGCAAGCGAGCCCAACGCGTAGAAACGATCGATGCCATGTTTCCTCGTGCAGCGGAAAAGATTTGTGCTCTCCGCTTCATCCATCAAACGCGGTGGGTTGGATCGCTGCTGAAGTCTCGCGGCACCCTGCAGGAGGGTTCATTAGGCATGGCAGGACTCCACTGCAACCGCCCTCTTGGGATACCCAACCGCCCTCTTGGGATACCCAAC